>JAPJNA010000079.1 GCA_026461395.1 Chthoniobacterales bacterium
AAAGAATGCGAGTGGCGTTGGAACCACAGACATCGTATAATCTACCCCATCCTACTCAAACACCTCCGCCAGCACCCTCTCTCAACTACATAAGACCCTTCCAAATTAATAATTGCAGCTACTTCTTACCCGCGGCATCTGCCTCGAGGGCGGCCTTCACGGCCTCCTCGATCTCAGCGTAGAGAGCGGCGTCTGACTTGAGCAGCTCCTTGGCAGCATCACGTCCTTGAGCAATGTTGTTCCCCTTATAGCCCATCCAAGAGCCGCGCTTCTCGATGATGTTCTTCTCGAGGGCGAGATCCAGCAGCGACCCCGTGCAGGAAATTCCCTCGTTGTACATGATGTCGAACTCGGCCTCGGTGAAGGGAGGGGCGACTTTGTTCTTCACGACTTTCACTCGGGTACGGTTGCCGGTGACGGTGCCGTCGGTTTGCTTGATCGCGCCGATGCGGCGGATGTCGACACGGACGCTGGCGTAGAACTTGAGCGCCTTGCCTCCGGGCGTGGTCTCAGGGTTACCGAACATGACGCCGATCTTCTCGCGGATCTGGTTGGTAAAGATGCAGCAGGTGTCGGACTTCGAGATGAAGGCCGTGAGCTTCCTCATCGCGGCGCTCATGAGGCGGGCCTGCGCTCCGACGACGGAGTCGCCGATCTCTCCCTCAAGTTCGGACTTGGTGACCAGCGCGGCGACGGAATCGAGCACGACGACATCGACGGCATTGGAACGGATGAGCGTCTCGCAGATGCGGAGGGCCTCTTCGCCGGAGCTGGGCTGGGAGACAAGGAGCTCCTCCAGATTCACCCCGAGCTTGCGGGCATAGCTGGGATCGAGAGCGTGCTCGACATCGATGAAGGCGGCGACGCCACCCCGCTTCTGGGCCTGGGCGATGACGGTGAGGGTGAGAGTGGTTTTTCCCGAGGACTCGGGGCCGTAGATCTCGATGATACGTCCCTTCGGGAATCCGCCGACTCCGAGAGCCCGGTCGATGAGGAGGTTGCCGGTCGGGATGGAGGCGATGTTCACCGCGGATGCCTCGCCAAGACGCATGATGGCTCCGTCGCCGTAATCCTTGGCGATAGCCTGGATGGCGAGGTCGAGATTCTTGGCTCGCGCGGTGGCGGCTTTGTCGGTTGCTTTGTCGGCGGATGCGTCTTCTTTGGCCATGGTTCGGGGAATAGGGTTGATGATTCGGTGAACCCACAGCGTAGACCTCCCCTCTGGGGGAGCAATCGGAAAACGGCGGCTTGCCTTTAACGGGGGTGTTTCTAACTTGAACGGCTCGGTATGCGTTCACTCCCCTCCTCTTTCCTACCCCGCCTTATCAGTACCGTGGTCCTATGGGGGGCACTCATCGTTGCCTACAGGCTCCGCTCGGAAATAGCCTTTGCAATTCTGATCAGCATCCCTGCCCTGGGGGCTCTCTGGGAGTACTTTGCTCTGCTGAAGGCTGGAGAGATCTCCCACCATCGGGGGATGGGCATGGCAGCAGCCCTGTTGCTGATTAGTCTGAATTTCTGGCTATTGCAATCTGCGGACCCGCTCATCCGGTTTGCGATCTTCCCGGGCGAGGCGGCGGTCATGGCGTTCTTCGTGATGGCTCTCTTCCTGCGTGAGTATGGTCGCAACAATCCAGGCCGTGCCACTGCCGAGGGGATCACTTTTACCCTCCTGGGGGTGATCTACATTCCGTGGCTTTTCCTCTTCATGGCTAAGCTTCTCTACCTCACGCCCCGGACCCCCGATGGACACCTCACCGGCCAGTATTTGGTTCTCTTCGTAGTGGCGGTGACGAAATTCACCGATGTGGGTGCATTCCTCTGCGGAAGCCTCTTCGGACGGACGCCCTTCTTTCCGAACATCAGTCCTAAGAAGACTTGGGAAGGAATTCTCGGCGGGATTGGGTTAGGTGTGGCCGTGGGCTGGGGGGTCTTTCACTTCTTCGGGCAGCACCTTCCTCCCTTTTCCTTAATGCTAGTCTTCGGCCTAGCGCTGCTTCTGGCGATTGCGGGAGTAGCCGGCGACCTCGCCGAATCACTGCTCAAGCGCTCGGTACACAGCAAAGACTCGGGTCATGCACTGCCCGGCATTGGTGGTGGCCTCGACCTGATCGATAGCCTGCTCTTCACCCTGCCGTTGTTCTATTTCATCCTGCTCTTCCTGCTGCATCCATGAAGAAACGAGTCGTCGTCCTCGGGGCTACCGGCTCCATCGGCGAGAGCACTCTGCGCGTGGCGCGTGCCCTCTCTAATAAGATCGAGATTGTCGGCATCTCTGGCGGACAAAATGTGCATCGCCTTCTGGAAATCTCCCGCGAGTTTCCCGCAGCCCGGATTTGCGCGGGGGATGAGTTAGGGGCGGCCACACTCCGCTCCAATCTACCGGGATGTGAGGTTCTGCATGGGGCACATGGCCTCGAGACTCTAGCCGCAATGCCCGAGGCGGATCTTGTGCTGGTCGCAATCGTCGGCACGGCGGGACTGAAGCCGGCTCTGCGCGCATTGGAATCCGGCAAGGATCTGGCCGTCGCGAGCAAGGAGATCCTAGTCATGGCAGGTGAGCAGGTGATGGCGACCGCCAAGCGAATGGGAGGCAGGGTTCTCCCCGTCGACAGCGAGCACAACGCGGTCTTCCAATGCCTCGAAGGACAAGACCACTCGACCGTGAAGCGGCTGATTCTGACCTGCTCGGGAGGGCCTTTCCGCAAGGCTTCTGCGACCGATCTGGCCTCAGTCACTCCGGAACAGGCTCTCAAGCACCCGACCTGGTCGATGGGACGGAAGATCTCGATCGACTCCGCAACTCTCTTCAACAAAGGACTGGAAATGATCGAGGCGCGTTGGCTCTTCAACATCCCGATGGAGAAGATCGACGTGGTGATCCACCCGCAGAGCATTGTCCACTCGATGGTGGAGTTCGTGGACGGCTCGATCATGGCCCAGATGAGCTCGACCGACATGGCGCTGCCGATCCAGTACGCACTGACCTATCCGGAGCGTCACTCAGGACCCTGTGCGCCGCTCGATTTAACCTTGGTGGGACGGTTGGATTTCGAAGCGCCCAGAGCCGATCTCTTCCCTGCTCTGGAGCTTGCGCGCCGTGCTGGAATAGCAGGAGGAACACTTCCAGCCGTACTGAATGCAGCGAACGAGACTGCCGTGGAGGCCTTCCTTGCCGGACGACTTTCTTTCCCCGGCATCTGGGAAAGCGTAGCCCGTGCCATGGACTCAGTTCCTTTCGTTGAGCATCCCACGCTGGATGAGCTAATCGAAGCAGATCGGGCGGCGCGTTCTGTCATCGCTAAATAAGAAAAACCCGTCGAAGAGATTTCCCGCAGAGGCGCAGAGGCGCTGAGAGAATCTTTTTGAAATAGGCTTTTGAAGCGAGATCCCATTTTTCATCCCTTTTGCCTTCTGTATTTTCCAATCTCCGCGCCTCTGCGCCTCTGCGGGAGAAACTTCCATCCAACCTTTAAAAACAAAAAGCCCCGCGCCGTTTCCGGAGCGGGGCTTTCGGGATAATTGAAAGTCGGACTAGGAACTAGGACTTCAACGCGGTCTGATAGTTCTGCTCTGCGTGATCCCAGTTGACCACGTTCCACCAGGCCTTGAGATAATCGGGGCGGCGGTTCTGGTAGTGCAGGTAATAGGCATGCTCCCAAACGTCGTTGGCGATCACTGGCTTGTTGCCATCCATGTAGGGGCTGTCTTGGTTGGGCAGGGAGATGATCTCCAGCTGGCCTTGCTTATTCACGATGAGCCAGGCGAACCCGCTGCCGAATCGTTTGACACCGGCCTCTTCGAACTTGGCCTTGAACTCGTCAAAGCTGCCGAAGGCCTTGGTGATGGCCTCGGCAAGTTTGCCGACAGGTGCTCCACCCTTGCCCGGTCCCATGATCTCCCAGAAGAAGGTGTGGTTGGAGTGACCACCGCCGTTGTTGCGGACAGCCGGGCGGATTGCCTCAGGAACCGCGGAGAGATCTGCGATCAGTTCATTCACCGGCTTGGCGGCAAGCTCGGGATGATCCTTGAGGGCGTTGTTGAGGTTGTTGATATAAGCAGCGTGATGCTTGTCGTGATGGATCTCCATCGTGCGCGCGTCGATGTGCGGCTCGAGGGCGTCGAAAGCGTAGGGAAGAGGAGGCAAAGTGTAGGACATAGGACATGAGCATGACTCCATCGGCCGATCAGAGACAAGAAGGATCTCCAACTGACCTGATGGAACCGCAGACTAAACCGCCCTAATAAACGTCCTTCCTATAGCGCTTCGACTTCTTCAGCTCCTCGACATAGGCGGCGGCCTCCTCAGGGGACTTGCCCCCAGCCTTCTCGACCACCTGATGCAGAGCGGTGTCTACATCCTTCGCCATGCGGGATGCATCGCCACAGATATAGAAATAGCCACCCTGCTCAAGCCAGGCGAAGAGTTCCTCAGCCTCCTCCAACATGCGGTGCTGTACATAAACCTTCTCAGCCTGATCGCGTGAGAAGGCGGTGGAGAGTTTGTGGAGGACACCCTCCTGCTGCCATGCCTCGAGCTCCTCGCGGTAGAGGAAGTCGGTGGCGGATTTCTGATCACCGAAGAAGAGCCAATTCTTGCCCGTGGCACCGGTGGCTTTCCTTTCCTGAAGGAAAGCCATGAACGGGGCGATTCCCGTGCCAGGGCCGACCATGATCGCATGGGTCGAAGGATCCTCGGGAACGCGGAAATGCTTGGCCGTATGGACGAAGACGGGAACGGGCACATTGTCGGAGCGGTCGGAGAGGAAGGTCGAGCAGACACCCTCGCGCTTGCGGCCATGGGTCTCGTATCGAACCGCAGCCACCGTGAGATGGACCTCCGAGGGATTGGCCTTCTGCGACGAGGCGATCGAGTAGAGACGTGGCTGCAGCTTGCGCAGGCACTTCACAAATTCCTCAGGCGTGAACTTGGCAGCAGGATGAGCCAGCAGGGGATCGATCACCTCGCGCCCCGCGACATAAGCTTCGAGTTCAGCCCGTCCTTCCGGGGTCGTCATCGGGATAAAGTGGGCTGCCGTAGGATCCTTCTGCGCGATGGCAGCTAGGAGTTTCTTGTCCTTCTCGGTGATCACATAGCTGCGGGTCAGGGCCTCGCGGATCGTGATTGTGTTCCCATTCGGATCCGTCACTTCTTCCTCACCACTGAACCCGAGCACGCCGAGGATCTCCTCGACAAGTACGGGATTGTTCGTCGGGAACACCCCGAGCGAATCGCCGACCTCGTAAACGAGTCCCGAATCCGCGAGATCGATCTCGAAGTGTCGTGTGTCCTTGGCCGCCCCCGGGCCAGTGAGACTGCGGTTCGTCTTGAGCTGCGCGGGAAAGGGATTTTTGCGGGAATAGAGAGCGGTTGGATCGGCGGACATAGGTTTAGAATAGATTATGAAATGGGTCGTTCAAGTTTTCGTGAAGCAATACTCAGGCCAGTTCTTGTATCAGAATCCTATTCATGCGGATGCCGCCGAGGAAGTTCTCTACAAGCATGTTCTCGTCAGGCGAGTGAATGCGGGAGTCTGGATTCGCTAAGCCCAGCAGATAGGAATCGACCCCCAATATTTGTTTGAGCGTAGCAAGGATCGGGATGCTGCCGCCGTCCCGCAAAAGTAGCGGCTCCGAACCGAATGCGCCGGCAAGGGCCTTTCGGGCAGCCAGCCCGTCAGGGGAGTTAGGATCGGACTGATAAGCAGCGCCAGAGTGTCCAGTGATGATTTCCAGCAGAACGCCCGGAGGAGTCTGATTGCGGAGATATTCCTCGGCTGCTGCGAGAATCACGGCCGGATCCTGATTGGCGACCAGTCGAAAGGTAATTTTGGCAAAGGCCTCTTTTGGCAGGACCGTTTTGGTTCCAGCCCCCTGATAACCGCCGCCGATGCCGTTCACCTCGGCCGTCGGACGCGCGCCGATCCGCTCGATCGTCGTGAAGTTCTTTTCGCCAAAGAGTTCAGCAACCCCGGCAAGTTCCTTGATCGCATCATCTCCGCCAGAGACCTTTTCCAAGCTGGCAGCGGCTTCGCGTTCCCAAGGCTCAAGCGGTCGCACGGCGTCATAGAAACCGGGAATCCGAACACGCCCCTGGTCATCATGGAGAGAGGCCAGCAGGCGAGCCACCACCGTAGCGGGATTCGCCACAGCGCCTCCGAAGAGTCCGCTATGAAGATCGCGGGCAGGCCCGCGGACAATAAGCTCCATCGCGGCAATCCCCCGCAGTGCATAGGTGAGAGCTGGCTTGTTGCCGGGAGCCATCCCGGTGTCAGAAATAGCGACGAGGTCACAAGCGAGTTCTTCTCGATGCTCTAGTAGAAAATCCGCGAGACTCGGGCTGCCAATCTCCTCCTCACCCTCGATCAGGAAGATGACGTTGACGGGCAGAGTGCCTTTTTCGCGGAGCGTCTCGGCCACCCCGAGGATGTGAGCGAGGATCTGCCCCTTGTTATCCGCGGCGCCGCGGGCATAGATGCGACCTTCCTCAATGCGGGGCTCGAACGGGGGCGTGGTCCATCCCTCAAGCGGATCGGGCGGCTGCACATCGTAGTGACCATAGATCAGTACAGTCCGCTTCTGCGAGTCGCGCGGGGTAGCGGCGACGACGACGGGAGACCCAGGTGTGGGATGAACGGTCGCGGTCAATCCTATAGCCGTGAGTTTTTCGCTCAGCCACTCGGCACAGGCTTGAAGATCCGGAGCATGTTTCGGCTGTGTGGAGATGCTAGGAAAGCGCAGAAACTGCGAAAGCGTCTCGAGCGGTTCAAGCGGCTCTAAAGAATCCCCCATGCCCACGAGATCCATCATCCGAATGGATCAGGCCTTCAGGTTGACGCCGAGGTCGCCGATCTTGCCGAAATTAAGACCAGAAAGTGCGGGCGTAGCTGTTGCCATCTGCTTGAAAAGTTCCTCAAGGGAAGAGGCACCCTCGGCACCCAAACCCTGCAGCAGATCGCTCAGAATTTCCCAATCATCACGAGCATGGCCGGGCGCCGTAAGGGCGCGGTTGAGGCGCTGAAGACGACCGTTGATATTCACCATCGAGCCTCGCTTTTCCGCGGAGGCACTGCCCGGCAGGACGACCTTTGAAAGTTTGAGGGAGTCATTCGGCAGGATATCGAGCGTCACGAGTGAAGAGAGCTTACTGAGCTCAATCCCGCTCAGCCCGCAGTGAAGAGGGTTCTCACCGAGTACCACGAGCGAGGTAATCTTGCCGGAGGAGATGCCTGCCGCGATCTCGGGTAGGCGGGAGCCTGGAGCGGAGCCGGTCACACCGAGCAGCTGGGCACCCCGGGTGTTCGGATTACCATCATCGGAGACAAGGAATCCATCTCCCTTCTGCGCACGGGCACGGATGTCGATCAGCTCGGTTCCGAGGGTCTTGGCAAGACGGCTTGCCAGGAAAAGCTCCTCGTTGGTCATGCGGCCCGAGGCAATCATTGCGGTCGCAGCGCCGGATTGGCCCTTCAGCGATTCGACGGCCGAGGTGATCGCCTCCTTCCAACGGACAGATCCTCCGCTGACAAGGGGCTCCTTGAGACGATCCTCGCGGTGGATGTAGGTATAATTCAACCTATGGGAATCGGGCAGCCAGAAGGCATTCACGGCCTCGTTCTCACGTGGCGTAATGCGGTGAACTTTGTTCTCACGGCTGCCGATCAGGATGTTGCTGCCGGTGCCGCAGTTCGTGTCGATGGTCTTGGTCTCCTTGAGGAACCAGACGCGCATCTTGAATCGGAAATCCTTGGAAGTCAGCGCGCCGACCGGGCAGATGTCGACGGTGTTGAGCGAGTAGTTGCTGTCGAGGCGCTTGCCGGGATGCACGGTCAGCGTGGTATGGCCGCCGCGGTCAACAAAGCCGAGGCAGTCGTCCTTGGCTACCTCATCCATGAAACGGATACAGCGGGAGCAAAGAATACAGCGTTCATCGTCGAGAACGATACGCTCGCCGATGTCGACATGCTTCGGCTTCTTGACCTTATTATCCTCGAAGCGGGAGCTGTCGTTGCCGTATTCCACGGAAAACTCCTGCAGGCGGCACTCACCGGCCTTGTCGCAGATAGGGCAGTCGAGCGGATGATTGATCAGGAGGAACTCCATCACACCCTTGCGACACTCCTCGACAAGCGGTGAGTTGGTACGGACCCCGAGCCCTTCGGAGACCTCAATGGCGCAGCAGATGGCGGGCTTCGGGCTCCAGTTGATCAGAGGGCGGCCATCCTCACCAAGCTCCGGCTTGCGATCGGGGCCCATCTTCGGAGTGCCCATCTCGATCAGGCACATGCGGCAGTTGCCGGGAGAACTCAGAGCAGGATGGTAGCAGTAGTGAGGCACGTAGCTGCCGGACTTCATGCAAGCCTCGATGAGACGGGTTCCCTTGGGAAACTGCTTCCACTCGCCGTCCACCTGGACATTGATCATTGGGATAGCCGGAGCAATGTTTTCTACTGTTGGCTCTGCGGTGGTGGCGGTAGCGCTCATCGGTGTGTAAGAAATGGGTTTCCTGTGTTGGGAAAGAGAAACATTTATGAACGCAGGGCTCCTGATGAGCAAGTAAGAAGCCCTGATTTAAGAGGAGGAGATTCAAAAAGCGCCGACCTCATGACCTCTCAGAGGCCCTCCCTCCCCACTTTTTAGAATTTTTGAGGGCTGAACGAATCTCCTTCCTGTCTCACGGCTTGCATCCCGAATGGTTCCAGCCTAGTTTCTTACGCCTTCCTAGGATGGGTGGCAGAGTGGTCGATCGCGCACGCTTGGAAAGCGTGTTTACCTTTATCGGTAACGAGGGTTCGAATCCCTCCCCATCCGGTTTACTTGCTCATAGAGCAACAAATTGCATTCTGAGGGATGAGAACTTCAGTTCGACGACCATGCCGTGATTAGCGGCATAAGATCCCTGCGAAGCCATGCTGTCGAGCCCCAGCAAAGCTGGGGATAATCCCTCCCCATCCGGATCTTTGCTCGAAGAGCAACAAATTGCACTCTGAGGGATGAAGAGCCTTCAGGTTCGACTGCCATGCCGCGATCAGCGGCTCCATGGTCTCACGCAGTGATTCTGCAGAGCCTTGACGCCAGCCAAGGATAATCCCTCCCATCTCCCAGAGAATACGCTACCTTCATCCCCAACCATGAACTCCTTTGCCGATCTCGCACTGCTCCCCACCATTCGGGAGACGCTTGTTGAAAAAAACCTGACCATCCCCACGGATATCCAAACCCAGACCGTGCCGGCACTCCTTGCTGGTCGCTCGGTGGTGGGGGTTGCCGAGACAGGCAGCGGAAAAACCCTCGCTTATGCCCTGCCGATCCTCCATCGCCTCAAGACCCTTGAGCTCCAAGGCAAACCGGTCACCGTCTATGGTGAGCCTCGCGCCATCGTGGTGGTACCTACCCGGGAGTTGGGCGAGCAGGTCGCCAAGGCCTTCAAGCCGTTCACCCACACGACGCGTCTCCGCGTGAGGTCACTCCTGGGCGGCACAACAATGGAACAGGCAAAACGCAGCCTGCAGGGTCCCTTCGAAGTGTTGGTTGCCACGCCCGGGCGCCTTATCAAGATGATGGAGGCAGGGCTCGTGACGCTAGGGGATGTCCGCACCCTCGTGCTCGATGAGGCTGATCAGATGCTGGATCACGGATTTTTGCCAGATGTGCGACGGATCGTGAAGGACTGCCCGCCAGAGCGTCAGCTCGCGATGTTCTCGGCCACGGTTCCGCCAGCAGTGGAGAAACTCATCGCGGATCTCTTCGCCGATGCGGAAGTCATCCGGAGCTTGGGGAGCCACCGGGTCGTGGCGTCACTCACCACGATCCAGGAAACGGTTGTGGGAGGAAAACGCTTTCCCCTGCTCGAGCGTCTGCTCGACAAAAAGGTGGAGGGAGGAACGATCCTCTTCACCAATACCCGCGAACAGTGCGACAAGCTGGCCGGTGAGTTGGAAGAAGCCGGGTGGCCCTGCGTGGTCTACCGGGGCGAGATGGACAAGATGGAGCGGCGTAGGAACCTCAAAGCGTTCCGAGAGGGTGACGTCGCCCTGCTGATCTCCACCGATCTCGCCTCTAGGGGGCTCGACGTGGAGCATGTCGGCCGCGTCATCAACTATCACATGCCGCAGCAGATGGAGAATTACCTGCATCGCGTCGGACGCACAGCGCGTGCCGGACGTCCGGGACTCGTGGTGAATTTCGTGACCGAGCGCGATGCGCCGCTTATGAGCAAGCTGGACGCAGTCCGCTCCGCTCCAAAAGCCGCCTTGAAATCCGCGCCATCGAAAGCAAATCGGTAGCAACCGACCGCCGTCCATTTATCCGGGAGTGTTCTTTGTTCTCGCTTGGAAAATTGATCGACCCGACCACCGGTGCTGGAAAGAGTAGGTCATGTCCACCATGAAGAGTCTCTCGATCGGCATCCTGGAGTATGTTCTCTCCCAACCGGCCCATAAGCTGCCGGCCGTTTTTGATTTGGAACAGTGTCCCTTCCCCTATGGAGAACTTTCTTTGGAGGAAATTTTAGAAGAAATCATCCGGTTAAAATCGATTGGCTTGATCGAGGCGAATGTACTGAAGGGGATCGATAACAAGCCGTACAAGGTGCAGGTCCGCTATGTCACGTTGGATGGACGGAATTATCTGGAAGGCAAAAACCCGTTGGCCGAGCAACGATCCTTTCTAATAAAAATCCTGGGCGGCACACTCGCGGTCGCCGCGTTGATCGGATTCCTAATTTTGGGTGGAAATCAGCTTGGTGGGCTCTTGCATCGTCATGGCACTGTAGAGGCAGCGGCTGACTCCACACCGATACCAACGCCGACTCCCATGGCAACACCTGCTCCTACACCGGAACCCACCCCTACTCCGACCCCAGAGCCCATGCCTTCTCCCTCACCCTCTCCGAAGCACAGGGCAAAGTCATACAGGACGCCCGCGGCCAACTAAGCGCAAAAAGGAGAGGGGGAACGCTTTGGAAGGCTTTGATTCTCAACTGAAAGAGCAGCTTTCCGTGCTGGAGCAGCAGGGCCTTCATCGCGCCCTGCGTGTGGTCGAATCCGTTCGTGGCATCCTCATCACAATCGCTGGCCGTGAGCTGATCAACTTTTCATCCAACGACTATCTAGGACTCTCATCTCACCCTGCCATCGCTGAAGCGATGGGGGAGGGGGCTCGTCGCTGGGGTGCTGGATCCACCGCGTCGCGCCTGATCTGTGGTAACACAGCTGAGCACGCCGCACTGGAAGAGGAACTTGCGGCGGCGAAGGGCACGGAGTCCGCCTTGGTCTTCTCGACGGGCGTGGCTGCAGCCACCGGAACCATTCTCGCACTCGCCGGCAAGGAAGATGTCATCATCATGGATAAGCTGGCCCACGCCTGCCTGATCGACGGGGCCCGCGCGAGCCGCGCAATTCTCCGTGTCTTTCCCCATAACGATCTGGAGAAGATGGAATCCCACATGCGATGGGCGCGCGAAAAACATCCTGCCTCGCGCGTGATGGTCATCACCGAATCAGTCTTCAGCATGGATGGCGATCTGGCTCCGCTCCGTGAAATCGTCGCGCTGAAGGAACGCTATGGTGCGATCCTCCTCCTTGATGAGGCACATGCGGTGGGCGTTCGCGGTGCAGGAGCTAAAGGGCTTGCAGGCGAGCTGAGTCTTGGTGATCAGGTCGACATCCAGATGGGAACGCTCGGTAAGGCTCTCGGTGTCTCCGGCGGATACATCGCCGGATCGAGGGTTCTGATCGATTATCTGATCAACCGGGCCCGAAGCTTTGTCTTCTCCACTGCTCCCTCCCCGGCAGTGGCGGCCGCCTGCCGTGCGTCCCTCAGGATTGTTCAGTCAACAGAGGGTGATGCTCTTCGTGCAGACCTTCAGGAAAATCTTCGTCTCTTTACCTCGGAGATGAAGCTCAGCGACTCCCCGAGTGCCATCATCCCGCTGATACTCGGAAGTGAAGAACACGCGATGCAAGAGACGACGCGGCTTCAGAAAACGGGATTCTTTATTCCAGCAATCCGCTACCCTACCGTTCCGAGAAATACGGCGCGGCTTCGCATCACGCTTAGTAGCGCTCACAATCCGGAGCAGATCAGTGGACTCGCCGCCGCACTGAAGGGTTCTGGTTGAAGAGCCCTAGACCCTTGGTAACGCTGGCTAGGCTTGGAGCTTCTTTGCGAGGATCTCTCCCGCGAGAGCTGGATTTGCCTTCCCCTTGGAAAGCTTCATGACCTGACCCTTGAGGAAGTTGAGCGCGGCTTCCTTTCCGGACTTGAAGTCGGCGACAGATGCCGGATTGGCGGCGATCACCTCGTCACATAAGGCCTCGATAGCCCCGGTGTCGCTGACCTGCTTGAGCCCCTTCTCCTCAACAATGACGGCAGGCTGCTTGCCGCTGACCATCATCTCGGCAAAGACCTCCTTGCCTTGGCGGCCGCTGATGGTTCCTAACTCAATGAGGGCTGTGAGTTCACCGATATAAGCTGCCTGTATGGGGCATTTCGAGAGATCCAGCGAAGCGGCTGAGAGGGCGCTGAGTAGGTCGTTGATGATCCAGTTTGCAACACTCTTCGGCTTGGGGGAGCCCTTGCTGGCTGCCTCGAAGTAATCAGCTAATGCGGCATCATCTGCTAGGACGGCCGCGTCGTACTCGCTGATACCGTAGTCAGCGACGAATCGGTCTCGCTTGGCCTGAGGCAACTCCGGCATGCCGACCTTAGCCGATTCGACGATCTTGGCCGTGCGGACGGGAAGCAGGTCAGGATCGGGGAAGTAGCGGTAGTCGTGAGCGGACTCCTTGATGCGCATGAGCGTCGTCTCGCCACGGTCGTCATCCCAGCGACGCGTCTCCTGATCGAGTTTTCCACCAGCCTTCACAAAGGCCGTCTGGCGCTCGATCTCGAAGGCGAGAGCGCGGCGGACTCCGCTGATGGAATTGAGATTCTTCAGCTCGATCTTGGTGCCGTATTCCTTCTGGCCGACAGGTCGCACGGAAACGTTCACATCGCAGCGCATCTGGCCCTTCTCCATGTCGGCATCACTGATTTCACCATAGACAAGGATTTGACGGAGTGCCGTGAGGTAGGCGAAGGCTTCTTCGGGGGAAGCGATATCGGCCTCCGAGACGATCTCCATGAGAGGGGTGCCAGCACGGTTGAAATCAATGCCGCTGGCAGTCTCGAGATGGAAACTCTTCGCCACATCCTCCTCCAGATGGATGCGGGTGAGCCGGATCTTCTTGCCCGGGGTCGCGATCGTCTTTTGTGCATCCTTTGGATAGGCCGTCTCGTGGAGCGGGACGTCGCCTCCGAGACAGAGGGGCTGGTCGTACTGGGAGATCTGGTAGTTCTTCGGCATGTCCGGGTAGTAGTAGTTCTTGCGGTCGAACTTGCAGACCTCGGGAATGTCACAGCCAAGCATCAGTCCTGCGCGGGCGGTAAGTCGCAGCGCCTCGCCATTCATTACCGGAAGAGCACCCGGCAGGCCGAGACACGTAGGGCAGGTGTGCGTGTTTGGTTCAGCTCCGTACTCGACCTTGCAACCGCAGAACATCTTGCTCTTGGTTTTCAACTGGGCATGGACTTCAAGTCCGATCGTTACGCTGTATTCCGTGCTCATAGGATGATGTTCTCTTTCAGTTGGCTTTACTGGGAGTCGTGATGGATTGAGAGGACGTGTTTGTAGCGTTCGGTTTGGCGCGAGGCGAGTTCGGAGAATCGCCGGGATGGGCTTTTTTGATCGGTTGGATCGGCTGGCTGTGCCGGACGGGCACTGAGGGTTCGAGGGCGTAGTTAAGCGCCCCGGTCAGGTCGAATTCCTTCAGCTGAGCAAGCAACTGGGGGTCATTGGCCGCCGCCTGGACATGCTTGTTCTGCAACAGGGGGAGGATGTTCTTTTTCTCGGCTGCTTTTTCCAGGGCAGGATCTTGGATCAGTGCGGTAATATGAGGATTGGCGATGATCTTTAGTGTCCCTGGATACTGCACGAATCGCTCGATGGCCTGTTGCGAACCTGCTACCATAGAGATCTTCACGATATTGTCGTAGAATGCGGTCGGGAGAGGATCTGCCTTCTTGAGAGTCTGGCCAGTAACGCCGATTTCCAGTGATTCCTTCAGCTTGATCAGGAAGAGTGCCGTTTTTTCCGTGGCGAGTGAGCGCCCCTCATTCCGGGCCTGGACGACGCGGAGTTCCCCGAGAGCACCCATACCCCTGATCAGGGTGATTCCAGCCCAGAGAAAGAGGATGCCGAAGATCGCTCCGCAAACTGCTCCACCCAGACCAAAACCGAGCCGGATCACTCCCGAGTGATCCTCGGTCTTTTTAAAAAGAAGCCCTGCGACGATCGAGATGCCGATATAGATGCCGATTCCTACAGTCAGTCCAGCTACGCCGGGGGCAATCAGTGGCGGAACCTTCGAGAAAAATGCGACTGCCGTCCCCGTGGCTCCTGCAGCCGTCGAACCTCCAATCCAAGCACAAAAAAGCGCCGCCAATCTTAGGAGACCGCGTACGGCTCCGAGTCTCCAGCCCCGCCATAGCTCCCATAATAGGAAAAGTGACGCGGAGATGAAAATATACTGCTGCCACTGGGCGGAACCTTCGAGAATCATTGGTCCTCAGAATGAAGGAGCGGCGTAGGAAATCAATCCCATGCCGCTAACCTGCGAGAAGTCCTTTAGCCGGCAGCTTCTTCTGCCACAACCTCCTGGGTCTCGTCGCGCAGGGTGCTGTTCGTGGCTGCGGCTGGCGGTAGTTGCTCATCCCGACCGGTGAACTTGACGCTGAGGAGCTTGCTGATGCCGCGCTCCTCCATGGTGACGCCGTAGAGGGAGTCGGCACGCGACATCGTGCGCTTGTTGTGGGTAATGACCATGAATTGACTCTGGCCGATGAAACGGTCGAGCAGCTTGATGAAGCGCCCGATATTCGACTCGTCGAGCGGGGCGTCCATTTCGTCGAGCACACAGAAGGGGGAGGGCTTCACCATGTAGATAGCGAAGAGCAGGGCCACCGCCGTCATGGTGCGCTCACCACCGGAGAGGAGCGAAATGCTCTGGAGCTTCTTGCCAGGAGGGCTGGCGATGATCTCGATGCCACTCTCGAGCGGATCGCTCTCATCCATGAGGAGGAGGTTGGCCTTACCGCCGCCGAAGAGCTGGGTGAACATCTCCAGGAAGTTCACGCGGATCTTCTCGAAAGTCTCCGAGAAGAGCTCCTTGGTCGTCTTGTTGATTCGGGCGATCGCCTCCATTAGCTCGGCCTTGCCGTTGATCAGATCGTTATTCTGCTGTTCAAGGAATTTGTAGCGTTCCTCAAGCTCGTCGTATTCCTGAATGGCATCCAGGTTGACGGGCCCCATCGAGTCGGCGCGTTCCGTCAGCTCCGCAACAACCAGCTCGATCCGTTCCCACGGGATTTCCGCAGGGATGGGGCCGCTGATAGCCTGAACCGTCTCGACCGTGACCTCTTCGGGGTTTTCATTGGAAGAAACCTCCACTTCGACCATCGGATCGGTTGACTCGGGAAGGGCGGCGCGGCGCTCCTTTTCCTTCTGCTGAGCCACGGCCTTGAGTAGGGCGTAGCGGTCTGGCTCAAATCCAGCTAGATCGAGCTGGTAGCGGCGGGAGACGTGGTCGCGGATCGACTCGGCGCGGAGCTTCAGCTCGGCAAGGCGCACCTCGTTCTTGGAGCGGTTATCCTGCAGGTCGGAGAGATTTTTGCGGGCACCACGCAGGGCGATTTCCAACGCCTCAACGCCGGATTGCAGTTCGGCACGGCGGACGCCTAGCTCCAGCACACGGGCCTCGGCTTCGGCGCTTTCGATTTTCCAAGTCTCCACGCTCTCGGCTAGTCCCGTCGACTCGGCTTCCAGCGACTTGATCTTTTCATCGTGCGTCGTGATGTCGCGTTCACGGACCGAGATCGTCTCGGCCAGCTCGCGGATACGGGCCTCCATGGGGGCACGCTGGTTTGCGAGCGACTGCTGACGCTGACGCTCGGTGGCAACACGCAGGCGAGCCTCGGCGAGATCTGCGGCCGCGGTCGTCTCGGCGTCCCGCAGGAAGGAAATCTTGGAGCCGGCGGCTGAACGCTCTTCACGTGCTGTGTTTAGCTCCAGCGAGGCTGTCTCGAGCTGCTGTTCACGATCAGCAATCTGTGCTTCCAGGAGCTGGATGTGTTCCTGAAGGGAGGAGATTTCTCGGTCGAGGGACTCGTGGCGGTTACGGGCATTCTCCAGTTCGCGGGTTGCCAGAAGGTTATCGGCCTGCGCTGCAGCAAGAAGTCCCTGCGTGTTACCGAGAACTTCTCGGGCGTCGCGGAGACGGTTCACTGCGGCTTCCAGGGCAGCGAGAGCTCCTTCACGAACAAGGGAGAGATGAGAGATACTCTCCCGGAGCGAGTTCACCTCCCGCTCGAGTGAGGCAATCTGGGAGCGGCGAAGCAGTGCGGATCCGCTAACCTCACCCGTGGAACCACCATGGGCAACTCCGTCGCGCGCGACGAATTCACCGGTGTGCGCCGCAAAAGCAAGACCGGGATATTCCCGCTTGAGCCGGAAGGCCGTCGCTAGATCAGGCACGATGGCCACACCTTCGAGAAGACGGCTGATCAACCCGTGTGCCGAGCCGGTAGCGCGCACCACATCGACTGCCCAGCAAGTCGCACCCTCGGGAAGCACCCCGGCTGGGGAAGGACTGATCGGAAGAAGATCGCTTGCCACCACGGAAGCACGTCCTTGAGCAGCCTCGCGCAACGTTTGAAGAGCAGCCTCAGCCATGCCAGCATCGGCAAAAACAATCGCTCGGCTGGCAGCCCCAAGAGCGGCCTCGATCGCTGGGATTTCGGTTGTCGGAACTTCGATCAGCGAGGCAAGAGTTCCGAGAATGCCCGCCTGATAAAATTCAGGGCGGTCTAGGCCTCGCAGAATAGCCTGCGCTCCCTCGCCAAGCCCCTCACCCTCGCGCTCAAGCTGGAGTAGGATTTCCAGCCGATGTTCACGTTCGGAGAGTTGCTTTACCGCGTTGTTCCATTCGGTCTCGGCAATCTGGCGTGCATTCTGCGCCTCGTCATGCCCCTGCTGGGCGGCAAGAAGCTCCTGCTCCGCCGCGTCCAGGGAGGCTCGCGTGGATGTCTGGGCAGCTCCCGTCTGGTCCGCGCGTGTTGCGGCTGTCGTGACGGCAAGGCCGGCGACGGAAACTTGCTCCTGAAGTTGGAGGGAGCGTGATCTCTCGGCGTCGCGGCGGGCGCTGGCGGTGGAGAGCTCACCCCGAACATCGGTTAGACGGTTTTCCAGTCCATGGAGGCGTCCGGTGAGGGACTCGGTGGCCTGCTCGGCTGACTGACGCTCTTGCTGCGCCTGCTGGAGACGGGCGGCGCCCGCTTGGAGTAGCTCTTCCTCGCCGCGGAGAACTTCCAGCAATGATGTCAGCTGGGCATCCGTCTGCTCGATCTCGTTTTCCTGCTCGCGGATGCGTAGATGCGTGGCATCGATATCGGCGCTGGCGCGGATCCCCATCTCACGGAATTCACCGCAGCGTTCTGCGTTCGTCTCGATGCGGCTCTCGCCTGAGAAGATCCGGTTTCGCAGTGTCTGCAGGCTGTCGCGCGCAACTCCGGTCTCCATATCGAGTGCGGTGACCTGCTCACGCGCCCCGGCAACCTCGATCTCCTGCTCGCCGATCTCGTGCTCATAGAGAGCGCGGGCATCGGCACTCTTCTCCACCTGCTCCGCAACCTCGGCGGTCGAGCGCTCTAGGTCCAGGTAAGTGCGGTGCGAAAGGTGGGTGTCGAGAACTCGCAGGTCCTCCATGAGGGACTGATAACGGCGGGCCTTCCCGGCCTGACGCTGGAGGGAGCCGATCTGGCGCTTCACTTCTTTGATGATGTCGGATACGCGGAGTAGGTTTGACTCGGTGTATTCAAGCTTGCGCAGCGCCTCCCTCTTCTGGGCCTTGTACTTCGTGATGCCGGCAGCTTCTTCGAAAATGGCGCGACGGTCTTCAGGCCGGCTATTGAGCAGCTGGGCCGTACGACCCTGCTCCATGATGGAGTAGGCGCTTCGGCCGATGCCGGTGTCCATGAAGAGATTGTGGATGTCCTTGAGCCGGCAAGGCGTGCCGTTGATCAGATACTCCGACTTGCCATCGCGAAAGACACGGCGAGTGATGCGGACTTCATTCCACTCGACTCCCAGCTCCTGCTCGCACTCCGCAAAGGTCATGGAGACCTCAGCCATGTTGTGAGGCTGGCGTGTGTCGGTGCCGTTGAAAATGACGTCGGCCATCTCACCGCCACGGAGCGCCTTGGCAGACTGCTCGCCGAGCACCCACCGTATTGCATCCAGGACATTCGATTTGCCGCAGCCGTTCGGGCCTACAATGGCAGTCACCCCGCGATGAAAACGCAGCGTTGTCTTGGGGGCAAAGGACTTGAATCCGATCAGTTCGAGTGATTGAAGATACATGAGAAAAAGAGGTGGGGGATGCTCAACACTAGCCTTAATGGGCACCGAGTCACAACAAAAAACACAACAGCTTGGGGCTAGTGTAAACAGAAACCACTATATGTTGTGGTTTCTGGACATCTTGCGGGCGGCACCCTTAAGGAAGTTGGACATCCCACAACAATTGCTTGCTTGGATAGGCTGGTCGGATTCCTTAAAAGAGATTTCATGTCGCTTTTTGATTTCAGTCCTGACCTTACCAACCGCTGTTATTCCTTCATTGCCCTCGATAGTACCAATAATGCCATACCGAGAGAAGTAGACTAAAAGTAATCGTATTCCATGCACCGGCACTTCCTAAAACCCAGAGCGCTAATTGCTATCGGCTTGCTTCTTCTCGGGGCCACCGCCGCAGAGGTCAGGTTTCTCCGATCCAAAGGCCACCATGCCACGGTAAACAGCCGGGCCTCAGAGCAGTTCGGAGAAGCGTTGGAGCGTGCGGGTATTCAGACTCAGGCTTCCCCCTCCAAGTAGGGAGGCATGTCGCGGGTTGACCCCGCTTTGGGTCTGTGGTAACAATTCTCTAGTTTATGCGGGTATAGCTTAGTGGTAAAGTTCCTGCCTTCCAAGCAGGCCATGAGGGTTCGATTCCCTCTACCCGCTCCACTCCACCTTTTGTTTTAGAAGGGTTGATCGTTTTCTAAATACGATGGGTTCGATTGACTCGGTCGTTCCCACGACCCTCGCCCTAACGGGTTGACCTTCGGTCAATCTACACCGTGCCTCCCGGCACTCGGTGTTCCCTCTACCCGCTCCACTCCACCTTTCGTTTTAGGAGGGTTGATCGTTTTCTAAACACGATCGGTTCGATTGATTGACGGCTCTTTCCTAACAGCCTTCAGACCAAACCTCTTCAGCCTTACTTTCTACTGTGCCAAGGCAGGCTTCGCCTTGCGGCGGCGCTGGGAGTCGGCGACGAACTCTTCCTGGGCGTTGAATCTCTCTCCCTCCACGGAACGCAGGTGGTACAGACCCTCCGTGTCCATGACGCGGACCTTCACGTTGTCCTTCCAGAAAGTGTTGATGATCTCCTCAATGTGCTCCTGGACGCGGGGGTTGCGAATCGGGAAGCCCGTCTCCACGCGACGGAAGAGATTGCGCGGCATCCAGTCAGCGCTTCCGAGATAGATCTCAGGCACGCCGCCGTTCTCAAAGCGAATGATACGGCTGTGCTCCAGGAAACGACCGACCAGACTCCGCACCTCGATGTTCTCGCTGACCCCGGGGATGCCGGGACGCAGGCAGCAGATGCCACGGATGAAGAGTTGCACCTTGATACCTGCCTGTGAGGCACGGTAAAGCGCCTCGATCATGCTCTCCTCCACCAGGGCGTTCATCTTCACGAAGATACCAGTCGGACGACCGGCCTTGGCATGTTCGATCTCACGGTCGATCAACTCCAGCATGCCCTCACGCAGATCATAAGGTGCCATCAGCAGCTCCTTCATTCCGGGGAACTTGGAGACGCCAGTCAGGATATTGAACATCGCGGCAACATCCGAGGTGAGATCCTCGCGGGCAGTAAGTAAACCGAGATCGGTGTAAAGACGCGCCGTGGAGGGATGGTAGTTGCCGGTTCCGAGGTGCGCGTACCGCCGGATGATCTCGCCCTCCTGGCGGACGACAAGCATGGCCTTGGCGTGGGTCTTGAGTCCCGCGATGCCGTAGATGACATTGACGCCGGCCTCGCGCATGAGGCGTGCCCATTTGATATTGGCAGCCTCGTCGAAGCGGGCCTTCAATTCGATAATGACCGTCACCTGCTTGCCGTTCTCCGCCGCATGGATGAGCGAGGCCACAAGGGGAGAATCAGAACTGGTACGGTAGAGTGTCTGCTTGATCGCCAGAACATGTGGGTCCTCAGCGGCCTGCCCAAGAAAATCGAGAACCGTCTGGAAGCTGTCGTAGGGATGCTGCATCAGGATATCGCCCTTGCGGATATGCCAGAAGATGTCGGCCTCTTCGTTAAGTGAAACGACGGTCGCGGGAGTGAAGCGCTTGTCGCGGAGATCGGGCCGGTCGATCGAGAGGGCCAGCGGCATGAGGCGCGTCAGATTGATCGGACCCTCGTGCCGGTAGAGATCGCCGTGACCGAGATTGAAGATCTCTAGCAGGCGGTTAGCCACTGCATCCGGGCAGTCATCCTGCACCTCGAGGCGCACGGCGGCACCTCGATTCACATGGCGCAGCTCCTCCTCGATTGCGTGCAGGAGATTCTCGGCCTCCTCCTCATCGATGTAGAGATTGCTGTTGCGGGTGACCCGGAAGAGATGGGCTCCGAGCACCTTGACTCCGTGGAAAAGAGTTCCCACGTAATGATTGATGATGCTGCCAAGGAAGACAAAGTCGTGGCCCTGCTCCTCCGTCTGCTGGGAGAATGGAACCACACGCGGCAGGATCCGCGGAACCTGAACAACCGCCAGGTCGGTGTTGATCCCCTCGCCCTCGAGGTGAACGATGATATTGAGACTCTTGTTGAGAAGCTGGGGAAAGGGGTGTGACGGATCAATCGCCAGCGGCGTGAGCACCGGGAAGATCCTCTCATGGAAGAACTTCTCGAAATGCGCATGCTCGGACTCAGGAACATCCGGGAAATTGTGGAATTTGATGTTCTCGGCCGCGAGACCGGGCTCGATCTCCTCATTCCAGCAGCGGTACTGGTCGTCCACCTGTTTGCGGGCGCGCTTCGAGATCGCGGCAAGCTCAGATTTTGGCGACATGCCATCCGGCGCCAGCGCGACGGTGTTCGTCTGCACCTGCTGCTTGAGACCGGCCACGCGCACCTCGAAGAACTCGTCGAGGTTTGAACTGACGATGCAAAGGAACTTCAAGCGCTCTAGCAGCGGATTCTCTTTGTCGAGTGCTTGGTCAAGAACACGCTGGTTGAACTCTAGCCAGCTAAGACCGCGATTGATGAAGTGAGAGTGAAGCACCTTTTCCATGAAGTCTCTATCGTGCGATGTCTGATGATGGGGTCAAGGGGGGATTTGTGACAATGCGGCAACATTCGTCTCCTGCATGGATTAAAAGAGTTCTAAGCGTGAGGGGTTAGGAAGTATGATTTTGCCCGGTTAGCCAAGTGCAGTAGATTGTTGACTCTTCAACCCTCCAACGCGCCAACCCTTTAACCCATGGATCCTCATGATCTCAATTTCTGGCAGAACTGGCAGCCGACGATGAGGGCCTCCCTCTGTTTCGTGAGACGCGATGGCCAGATCCTGATGATCCGTAAAAAACGCGGTCTTGGTGCGGGGAAGATCAACGGACCGGGCGGTCGCCTGGAACCCGGCGAGAACGCGCTAGCAGCCGCGATCCGCGAGACTCAAGAGGAGCTCTGTATCACGCCCCTGAATCTCTCCGAGCGTGGAGAGCTCCACTTCCAGTTTGTCGACGGCCTGGCCCTTCATTGCGTCGTCTTCACGGCCGAAGATTGCCACGGCGAGCCCGTCGAGACGGATGAGGCAATCCCGCATTGGATGGCAACCTCAGCGATTCCTTATCACGACATGTGGGCTGACGACATTCATTGGATGCCCGGAATGCTGGAAGGCAAGAAATTCAAAGGATACTTCCACTTTGACCAAGATGTGATGCTAACCCATCACATCTATTGGTATTCCTAATTCGGCCTGAGCTTTGGACCTAATGATCCCCTGACTTGATCGCCGTGTAGATTGAGACTGTGCCGAGCGTTAGAGGGTAAGCTTTCACGCCTCGGAAGCCGCAGGATTCGATGAGTGCAGTCATCTTGCTGCCGGAGGGGAATTGTTCGATTGAGACGCCGAGGTACTCGTAGGCATCTTTGCGGCCTGTCACGAGGCCAGCCATGTGGGGGAGGATATGGTGAAGGTAGAAGCGGTAGAGGGGACGGATCACTGGAAGAGTGGGAAGTGAGAAATCCAGGATCAGGAGATGGCCGCCCGGTTTGAGGATACGGGCCATTTCCGAGAGGCCCTTCTCCCAAGAGGCCATATTGCGGAGTCCAAAGGCAGCGGTGACGACATCGAAGTTTTGATCGGCAAAAGGGAGGTTCATCCCATCGGCCACAACGAGTTCTGGCAGGCCATTTTTTTTGGCGACTTCCAGCATTGGGAGGCAGAAATCAGCGCCGATGACGCGGGCATTCGGACAGGCTTTCCTGATAGCCATCGCTAGATCGCCGGTTCCGGTGGCCACATCCAGTACGGATGAGGGATTCCAGGAGCGGATGAGACGTACTGCGATTGCGCGCCAGTAGAAGTCAAGCCCTCCACTCAGTAAGTGGTTCACCACCTGATAGCGCCCTGCGATATCGGAGAAGAGTCCCCGGACCATTTCAGGATTCTCTTTGTAGATCTCCATGAGTGATCGGCGTTGGTGACTCTAGCGAGGTCCTGGAATGACTTGATGAAAGAAAAAAGTGCTCACGAGAGGAATCGAACCTCCATGGGTTACCCCATACGCTTCTGAGACGTACGCGTCTGCCAGTTTCGCCACGTGAGCAAGAGAGAAGAGGTTATCCTCCATCTCGGGAAAGTAAACCCTCAAGGTGGGAGTCAGTATCGAGTCAGCACTTGGCAATCAGCGGTTAACTAAAAGACGAAAAAGAGACGAATTTCGGCTGGCGTGCTCGTCCATCCCGTGCAAAGTAGATTTTCACCACTAACCTCATGACCAAACGATTCATCACCCTTCTTTCGATCATCCTCTCCGCTGGACTTCTTCACGCGCAGGATTCTTCCTCAAAATCTTCGGCTACCCCCGACATCCAGAAGATGATCTCGGACGCCGTTGCCAAGGGCGGCGCAAGTTCCTCCACGGTCGCCTTGAAGGATCCGGTTGCTGTTGTGAACGGAGACAAGATCAGCAGGGCTGACTTGGAGAAGGCATTCAATGAGGCTCTTGGCGCCAGCGGTCAGGCCAACGCTCCTCTAACTGCCGACCAGAAGATGCAGGGATACCGTCAGATTCTCGACGGGATGATCATGGAGAAGCTTGTCGATAAGCAGGCTGCCGCGGTCAAGGTCGACAAGGCAGATGTGGATGCCCAGCTTGCCAAGATCAAAAGCCAGTTCCCCTCCGAGGAGGTCTTCCAGGCCGAAATGAAGAAGTCGGGTCTCACCATGGATCAGTTTGTGGCCAATCTCAGCAAGTCGATCCGCCAATCCAAGTGGATGCAGTCGCAGGTCGCCGGCAAGGACAGTGTCACCGAGGCCGATGCCAAGAAGTTCTACGATGCCAACACGAAGGAGTTCACCAACCCCGACCTTGTGAAGGCCAGCCACATCCTCTTTCGTACGGCTCCCGATGCCACCGCAGCGCAGCAGAAGATCGCCGAGAACAAGGCCAAGGCCGCGATCGTGCGAGTTAACAAGGGCGAGGCGTTTGACAAGTTGGCCTCGGAGCTCTCCGAGGAGCCGGGTGCCGCGCAGCGCGGTGGAGACTTGGGTTACTTCCCGAAGGATAAGATGGTTCCGGAGTTTGCCGATGCAGCTTTCGCCCAGAAGGTCGGCACTGTCAGCGTCACCCCTGTGAAGACAAAATTCGGCTATCATGTAATCAAGGTCACCGACAAGAAGCCCGCCGGCACCGCCAGCTTTGATGAGGCCAAGGCTCAGATCATACAGTTCCTCCAAGCTCAGAAGCGTCGCGATATCTTCAAGGGCGTCATGCAGGAGCTCCGCCAGGCTGCGAAGATCGAGAGCACTCTGCCTGCTCCGACCGCCGCTATGGCGCCTGCCAAATAAGGGCTGATACTTCCCAGTGGTTTAACTGATCCCGATGGAGTCGTCTCAGAAGACACCCGTCGGGGTCATCGGATTGGGGATCATTGGGAGCCGTATCGCGGGGGCTCTGAGACGAGAGGGGCATCCCGTCTCCGTCTGGAACCGTTCACCCCGTGCCGAGCCGAACTTTCTCTCTTCGGCTCGCGAGGTCGCTGAGTCAGCAGATATTATCCAGATTTTTGTCCGGGATGGTGAAGCGCTGCTCGAAGTGATTCGTTCCATGGGGACGGCCTTGGGTGCATCCCATCTCGTCATGAACCACGCGACGGTCGGTCCTGCTGAGACGCTTGAGGCTGCACGCTTGGTGAGTGAACGGGGAGCTTCTTTCTTGGATGCTCCGTTCACCGGCAGTCGTGATGCCGCGACCGAGGGAGAAGTGGTTTACTATATCGGGGGTGACGAGTCGGTGCTTGAACGGGCCATGCCCGTTCTCAAAGTTTCAGCCAGGGCCATCCTGCTGATGGGCCCTGTGGGCACTGCCACCTATGTGAAAATCGCCACCAACATGATCAGTGCCGCGGAGATCGGCGTGCTCTCGGAGGCCCTTGCCTTGCTGGCCCGAGGCGGCATCCCGCTTCCCCGTCTCATGGAGGCTTTGCAGCACAATGTGGCGAATTCCGGAGCCATCTCCGCCAAGTTGCCCCTGATGCTGACCGGAGACTTCTCTCCCCGTTTTTCGGTCAAGAACATGCTGAAGGATCTCCAGATAGCCCTGCGGTCAGTCGAAGGTAAGGGGATCGATCTGCCCGTCACTGCGGCGACTACGGGAGCTCTGATGGGGGCGGTGCAGGCCGGATGGGGGGAAGATGACTTTGCCTCCTTGGCCCGTCACTATGAGTATGCGGGTAGCATCAAGGATCTCCCGGATCAAACGCCTCTTTTGACGCCCACTGCCATCAACTCAAAGAAAGCCAAGGCAACAAAAGGGGCTGACGCGAAGGCTGAGAAAAAGAAGTTTTTTGGACTCTTTGCCGGGCCAAGGAATTCCTGAAACCACCGATAATGCTTCAGGAACCGGCGGAACAGCTGCGCCAAGCCAAGGTGGATGGAGGTGCATTTCTCTTGCCTCCACGACTACTCCTGCGTCTCTCCGGAGCCGATGCCTTCCGCTATCTGAACGGACAGATCACACGCGATCTTGGTCGTATGGCCGCCGGCCATGCTTTACAGGCGTGCATCCTAACTCCGAAGGGAAAGCTCTGCGCACCCTTACTGATCTGGCGCGAGAATGATGATCTGATAGTCGAAAGTGCTCCTTCTTTGGAGGAGACCCTTATTGCCCGCTTGGAGCGCTATATCGTGGCGGACGATGTCTCGGTCGTTGTCGAGTCCGAGCACTCGAAGAGTCCCACGATCCATCTTTTCGGAAAGCTGGCCGAGTCCGAGCCTTGGCTTTCCGCTGACGGCATCCGCGTTGACCGCGTTGGAATTCCAGGTCTCGATCTGAATGAAGATTTTCCAGGCGTCGCATCGCTTGCGATGCTGGACCCCCTTGTCATCGAGGCGCTGCGAATCGAGAGGGCAATCCCTATCTGGGGATCTGAACTCAGCGAGGAGACTTTGCCCCCGGAAGCTGGCCTTGATCGCACGCATATCGACTATGACCGGGGGTGCTACCCGGGACAGGAAGTCATCTCCCGTCTCAAGAGCATCGGCAGGGTCAATCGACTGCTGAGTCTGCTGACAGCTCCGGGAAAAACAACTCTCGCTTCAGGACATGAAATTATCACGGAGGAAGGCACAGTTGGGTCGATCACCAGTGTTGCTCCGCAGTTGACCGGAGCTGACCAGGCAGTCCTGGTCTATGCCTTGGCCTCTATAAAACGCAACGCAGCGGAGGGAAACTCGCCTCTTTTTGCCCTCGATCCCTTGACCGGAGGAAAGACTCCGCTCAGCATCCTCCAAGTCACCGGCTCATGAATACCCGATCCCTGCTTCCCCTGGTTCTTCTGCCAATACTTTTCCTGACAGGTTGTGCCGCAACACCCCGTTATGTCGGATCAGGGCCTCAGGCGGCAGTTATGCTGATTAAGGTCCGCAAGGAGAAGAAGCCGCAGCGCATCGTGATCGAGTTGAATGATTCCACAGCGCCTCAGACCGTCGCTAACTTCAAGGATCTGATCCAGCGGCATTACTACGACGGAATGAGGTTTCATCGCCTCTTTCCTCATCAGTTAGTCCAGACAGGCGATCCTAAGACCCGCTTAGGGGTCGTCGAAAGCGTCCTTCAGAAGATAGGGCTTGGCCTTCAGGATTCCGATCGTGCCGGCACAGGGGGTCCCGGTTACACCATCCCTGCTGAGATCCGCCTGAAGCTCGAGAAGGGTGCTGTTGCAACAGCTCGTCTACCCGACACGATCAACCCCACCCGTGCCTCCAATGGCAGCCAGTTCTTTGTCTGCCTTGAGGCGATGCCTCAGCTCAATGGCCAGTACACCGTCTTTGGCAAAGTGACTCAGGGATTGGAAGTACTCGATGCTATCAGTGGAATCCCAGCCAACAGCAACGACTTCCCGACCGAGAATGTCTTGATCCAGTCCATCCGATTGGAGGAAGCAACCGCATATTGATCAACAACTCTCGCTGCAGGAGAAGTTGTCCTGGAACCCTCTCCTTACTCTCTCTTAGGACTCAGAGCATAGGCTCTGGTCATTGAGCGCCGGCGGGCAAGCGGTTATATCCCTTCAAAGAAAGCCCATTCTTTTTTTGGGATGGGTTTTTTGCGCCAACCATCACGCCTGATTTCAAAAGAGACTTCCTTGGTGACGTCGGGCCGCTAGACTTCCCCGATGATTGAACGCTACAGCCGACCCGAGATGCGCTCCCTATGGACGGAGCAACGAAAGCTAGAAATCTGGCTCGAGATCGAGACTCTCGCCTGCGAGGGGATGGCCGAGCTCGGGATCGTTCCCAAGGAGGATGCCAAGACGATCCGCGAGAAGGGAACTTTTCGCATCGAGGAGGTACGCGAAATCGAGAAGCGAACGAATCATGACGTGATCGCCTTTCTCGAGGAGGTTGCCGTTCATGTCGGCGAACCGGCCCGCTGGATCCACCGCGGCCTCACCTCTTCCGATCTGCTCGACACCACTCTCGCGGTCCAGATGATTCAGTCGGCAGACATCCTGCTCAAGGATCTCGAGGAGCTTCTCGTGGCCATCGCCGCCCGGGCCAAGGAGCACAAGTTCACCCCGATGATCGGGCGCAGTCATGGCATCCATGCGGAACCGGTGACCTTCGGTCTGAAACTCGGCGTGATGTATGATGAGTTCAGCCGATCCATTGAGCGGCTGAAGGAGACCCGCGATCGCGTCGCCTACGGTATGCTGAGCGGTGCCGTCGGGACGAACGCCCACCTCGATCTCAAGGTCGAGGCCTATGTCTGTGAGCGTCTCGGGCTGAAGCCCGCCAATATCTCGACCCAGATCATCCAGCGCGACCGTCATGCCGAGTTCATGATGACGATTGCCCTGATCGGCTGCTCCATCGACTGCTGGGCCACCGAGTTCCGCCATCTCCAGCGCACCGAGGTGCTCGAAGTGGAGGAGGCCTTTGCTAAAGGCCAGAAAGGCAGCTCCGCCATGCCCCACAAGCGCAATCCGATCACCGGCGAGCGTCTCTGCGGGCTAGCCCGTGTCCTGCGTGGCAATGCTCAGACTGCCATGGAAAATGTAGCTCTCTGGCACGAGCGCGATATCAGCCACTCCAGTGCTGAACGGATCATCCTGCCAGATTCCTGCACGCTGCTTGACTACATGCTGGTCTTGCTCACTCGTCTCGTGCGCGACCTGACGGTCTACCCGGAACACATGAAGCGGAACATGGATCTGACCCTTGGACTCTGGGGAAGCCAGGCGGTCCTGCTCGAGCTAACCGACCGCGGGATGGCTCGCAAGAATGCCTATGAGGCGGTCCAACGCGCCGCCATGAGAACCTGGGCCGAGAAGATTCCCCTCCTCCAGACCCTAAGCGAGGAGAGCGAGGTCATGGAGCACATCGATCAGGCCGAACTCAGTCGGATCTGCTCGCCCGAGCGTCACTTTGCCAACGTGGAAGAGCGACTCCGAAAGGTAGGCATTGAGGTTTAAAAGAAATTGATTCTGTGTTCCATCCCCGACCTTGCAAGGAGACTGGGATTCATGGATGGAGGAGCGCCGCGAGGTGTTTTTTCTCTCTTGTGTCTCGACACTGGAGCGGGGGAAGGATACGACATCTAGGCTTCGATCATAACCGAGACTCATGGACACCGCTCTGATCCTTCATTTTTTGACCCTGCCGTTGGTGTTCCTCATTTGGACGACTTTCCTGAAGACCTTTATCCTGTTGAACGTTGTTCTTGGCGTCGTTTCGGTCACCGTGTTTGCCGAGCGCAAGGTCAGCGCCTTCATTCAGGACCGTACAGGCCCGAACCGCGTCGGAATCCCGATGACTCTCATCGGAGGCAAAAAAGACATTCCTCTCTGGGGTTTGGGCCAGATGATTGCCGATCCGGTGAAGCTCCTGACCAAGGAGAACTTCGTGCCAGCCGGAGTGAACAAGTTCTTCTTCTGGCTCGCTCCGAAACTGGTCTTGCTCCCGCCCTTGTTGGTGCTGGCGGTGCTTCCCTTCGGCAGCTCGCTCTTCGGAGTGGAGATGACGATCGCCAATGTTAATGTCGGCGTTCTCTTTATCTTCGCCGTCACTTCCCTCAGCGTCTACGGCATCACGATTGCCGGATGGGCCTCAAATTCAAAATTTCCGTTTATCGGAGGTATCCGCTCCTCTTCCCAGATGATCTCCTACGAGCTTTCGCTCGGCCTCTCGATCATCCCGATTTTCATGGTCTGCGGCACACTCAACATCAATGAGATCGTTGACTGGCAGATTAAGAACGGTTGGCTGGTAGCTCCCTACTGGCCCCACGGTTTCTCTCTGGATCAGCTCTTGCATCCGAAGGATTTGCTCCACTCTCTTGTTGCCGGATTCAGCGGGGAACGCGTCCTGCTCTGGATTCCCATGATGGTCTCTTTCGTGATCTTCCTAGTTTCGATCTTTGCAGAGACGAACCGTCTCCCCTTCGATCTTCCCGAGGCAGAGCAGGAGCTCGTCGGTGGATACCATACCGAGTATTCCTCGATGAACTTCGCCTCGTTCTTCCTCGGCGAATACGCAGCGATGTTCGCCGGTTCCGGGGCTATCGTCTCCATCTTCCTGGGGGGTTGGAGCCTCCCGATCATCCCGGATGGCTCGCATGGCTGGGTCTGGGGTCTAGTCAACATCGGAACCTGGTTTGCGAAGGTCTCTGTGATCCTCCTTTTCATGATCTGGATCCGCTGGACGCTTCCCCGCTTCCGCTACGATCAGCTGATGAAACTCGGCTGGCTCGGTTTCTTCCCGATCGCGCTCTTCAATATTTTCCTCACTGCGATCATTCTCGCTGTCGTGCACCATTGATCATGGACATGATCGTTCATCACTGATCGTTTCACTAACCTTTCCAACCAAACCGACCCCATGGCTATCGTCGTCAATCGTCCCAAACTGACTTTCGCGGAGAAGTGCTACCTGCCTTCGATCTTCGCTGGACTTGCGATCACCTGGAAACATCTGAAGCGAGCCCTCTTCAACAAGGGAATCGTCACCATGCAGTATCCCGAGGAGAAATGGGATGCCAACCTGCCCGAGTGGTACCGCGGTGCCCCGACGCTTGTCGTCGATGAAAATGGCAGAGAAAAATGTGTTTCTTGCCAGCTGTGCGAGTTCATTTGCCCTCCACGTGCGATCACTATCAAGCCGATGGAAATCCCTGAGAACGACAAATGGCGCAAGGTGGAGAAGCGTCCCGAGGAGTTCGATATCGACATGGCCCGCTGCATCTACTGCGGTCTCTGCGAGGAGGTCTGCCCCGAAGAAGCCATTTTCCTCCGCAAGGATTACTCCATCACGGGCCTCAATCGCGCCGAGATGGTTCATGACAAGAAGACGCTCTATAAGCTGGGCGGTGTCATGAAGGGCCTCACCTTCAAGTGGAACGAGCTGAAGTAATCCCTATATACATCCTTCACTTTTTCCTTAGACCTCTAGACACCATGCTCCTCGCCGCCTTCTGGTTCTTTGCCACGCTGATGCTCCTCTTCGGCTTGAGCGTCGTCCTACTGCGCAATCCTGTCTCCTGCGCCATGAGCTTGGTCATGTCCTTCATCTGCCTCGCCGCCCTCTACGTGACTCTCGATGCGACCTTCATCGGCGTCATCCAAGTTCTGGTCTATGCGGGTGCGGTGATGGTGCTCTTCCTCTTCATCATCATGCTTCTGGACCTGCGTGAAGAGAAGAGCCGTCGTCTGAACTTCGGTGCGACGCTCGGAGGCGTTCTGGTCGTGGCCGCCTTTCTCTCGATCATGACCCAAGTGATCCTGTCCAACCCCGCCTTTGCAATCCCAACGCCCACGCTTGCAGGACCGCAGATTTCGGATGTGAAGATGATCGGCATGACCCTCTTTCATTCCTTCTGGCTCCCTTTTGAGGTCATCGGCGTCCTCCTTCTCTCCGCTACGGTCGGAGTGGTTGTCCTGAGTCGCCGAACCCTCCGCTAAGCATCACACACTCACCCGCATGCCCACACTCGCCAATTATCTGATAGCCAGCGGGCTTCTCTTTGCCGCCGGCCTCGGTGTCGTGATGCTCCGCCGCAGCATCATCGTGATCTTCATGGGTCTTGAGTTGATGCTCAATGCCGCGAATCTTTCGCTGGTGGCCTTCTCCCGTTACGGGCTGGTGTCGGGTCACCAGAACTACAATGCTCAGATTTTGGTTTTTTTCATCATCTCCGTGGCAGCTGCCGAGGTTGCCGTCGGACTGGCGATCATCGTCTCCCTCTACCGCGCTCGCCAGACCACCCATGTCGAGGATCTCGACACGCTGAAATTCTGACCACTTTTCTTTGATGAACCTCTCCACTATCGCCTGGATCACCCTTTTCGTGCCGCTAGTTGCGGCGGCGTTGATCCTTTTTGTGACCCGCGCAAGCAAGCCGCTTGCTGCCGGATTGGCCATCCTTTCTGCATTGATGACGACCATCGGCGGGTGGATCCTTTTCGCCAAGAGTGCCGATGGGGTTTACCACGGGTTCAACTGGGTTGATTTCGGTCAGGCCTTGTCGATTCCCTTCGATCTGGCGCTCGACCCCCTGAGCCGCACCATGCTGGTCGTGGTGACCACGATTGCCCCGATCGTCTTCATTTACTCAATCGGCTACATGAAGGAGGAGGTCGGTTACTGGCGCTTCTTCGCCGGTCTGGCGCTTTTCCTCTTTTCGATGCTCGGCATCGTCCTCGCTAACAACTTGGTGATGATGTTCATCTTCTGGGAACTGGTCGGAGTCAGCTCCTACATCCTGATTGGGCATTATTTTCATAAGGCTTCGGCCGCCGATGCCGCTAAGCAGGCCTTCCTGGTGAATAGGATCGGCGATTTTGGCTTCATGCTTGGCATTCTGCTTTTCTGGATAGCTACCGGCGGTCCAGAAGGCGGAACCTTCACCTTCGCTGCGATCAACCATCCTGCCCCGATCTTTGTCCAGAATCCCGCGCTCCTAGCCGTTGCAGTGATTCTGATCTTCTGCGGAACAGTCGGTAAATCGGCCCAGTTCCCGCTGCATGTCTGGCTTCCGAATTCGATGGAGGGTCCGACCCCCGTTTCTTCACTTCTTCACGCCGCTACCATGGTCGCGGCGGGTGTCTATTTGCTTGCCCGTATTTTCCCGATCCTCTCTTCCTCGCCCGAGGCTTCCGAGATCGTTGCCTGGACTGGAGCGATCACAGCACTAGGCGCCGGTATCCTTGCCACCCAGCAGGATGACATCAAGGGCATCCTCGCCTACTCCACAATCTCTCAGCTTGGCTACATGGTGACCGGTGCGGGACTTGCTGTCTCTGCGGCGCTCCCGATGTTCCACCTCTTCACGCACGCTTTCTTTAAGTGTCTTCTTTTCCTCACCGCTGGATCCGTGATCCTCGGCATGCACCACGAGCAGAATATCTGGAAGATGGGCGGGTTGAAGGGCAAGATGCCGATCACCTTCCTGACCTACTGTTGCGGCATGCTGGCTCTATCCGGTTGCCCTTTCTTCAGCGGCCACTACAGCAAGGACCTCATCATGGCTTGCTCCTGGGAGCATCACCGCGCGATCTTCTGGGTGGTCGTCATCGCCGCCGGCTTGACCCCTTTCTACATGATGCGCCAAGCGATGGTCGTCTTCTTCGGGAAGCCTCGTTCGGAACACTCGGAGCACGCCCATGAGTCACCTCTCGTGATGACCATACCGCTGATCCTGCTGGCTATTCCGGCGGTCGTTGCCGGATATCCTTTCTTTGAGCATCTTTTCTTCCACGAGATTGGCTCTCTGGCTGAACCGGAAGTGCCCTCTTTTGTTCCTAATATTTTCCTCGGTGTTTTTCTGGCCGGCCTTGCGCTTGCATTTGTCCTCTACCGCAACGTGGAGAAGGATCCGATACGGATTCCGTTCCTGGAGAATCGCTTCTACATCGATGATCTTTATTTCTGTATCGTCCGCGTCATTCAGGGTGGCTTTGCCAGAATCTGCTCCTTCACCGACCGATGGTTCATTGACGGAATTCTGGTCCGGGGAAGCGCGACGCTTGTCTGGACAATTGGATTTGCCCTCCGCTTCCTGCAGTTGGGTAATATTCAGGCCTATGCCCTCTTTTTCGGCATCGGCGTGGTCGGCTTGATCTACCTGCTCCTGCACGTCCGATAGAACTCTCTAGCGATCACCACTACTTCCTGACATGAGCCTTCTTCTCATTCTCCTGATCGTCCTGCCTCTGGCCGCATCCGTGCTGATCATGCTCGGTGCTGCTCCCCGCGTCATGGCCCTCGGTGCCGCCATCCTGAATCTTCTGATCTCGGTGGCGCTCTTTGCCCGTTACGATCTCACCGCGGGCGGATGGCAGTTTCTCTCCGAATGGAAGATTCTTCCTAAGCTAGGGATCAACATGACTCTGGGAGCTGATGGTCTGACCCTCACGATGCTGCTGCTCGCAACGCTGGTGACACTCTCTGCCATCTGGATTGCACCGAAGATCGATAAGCGCGAGGGAGTCTACTACGTATGCCTTCTCTTCATCTCGGCCGGTGTGATTGGTGCCTTTGCCTCTCTGGATGTACTCTTCCTCTACTCCTTCCATGAACTCGCCCTGATTCCGACCTTCATCATGATCGGCGTGTGGGGTTCCGGAGACCGCCAGGCCGCGGCCTGGAAAGCGACGATCTATCTCGGCCTTGGAAGCTTTATTCTGCTGATCGGCCTGCTGGCTCTCTATCTGAGCATTCCAGCAGTCTCTCGCACTATGGATCTTCGTCAGCTTGACCAGATGGCCGCCGCTGGGACATTCCATCCCTCCTCACTGATCTATCTGATCCTGCTCGTGGGTTTCGGATCATTGGTTTCGCTCTTCCCCTTCCACTCCTGGGCACCTCCTGCCTATGCATGCGCACCGGCTCCCACTGCGATGATGCATGCCGGCGTGCTAAAGAAATTCGGCCTCTACGGGCTGATCCGCATTGCGCTCCCGCTTTTCCCCGATGCGATGCACCAGTTCAACGGTCTCCTGCTTCTGCTTGTTATCGGCAATATCCTCTACATCGGTTATGTAACCGTCGCCCAGAAGCGACTCGACTGGACGATCGGATACTCGAGCGTGATGCACATGGGTTACATCTTCCTCGGCCTTGCTTCGCTAAACATCATTGGTGTTAACGGCGCCATGATCCTCATGTTTGCGCATGGTCTTTCCGTGGCCGCGGCGTTCGCTCTATGCGGAGAAATCCGCCGCCGCACCGGCACACTCGACTACTCCGAACTTGGAGGTCTTGCCAAAGTCACGCCCGTCTTGGGTCTTCTTTTCGGATTTGCCGCAATGGCCTCCGTGGGTCTTCCTGGATTCGCCAACTTCGCCGGTGAAATTCTTGTCTTCTTCGGAGCCACAGCTTATGGCCCCACGATGATCCTTCCGGTGATCGTCGGAGTCTGGGGAGTCGTGATCTCGGCGATCTACATGCTCCGCGCCTACCGCAATACCTTCTGGGGACCGATGATGACGCGCTGGGACTCATTGACGGACATCACGCCGACGGCTCTAGGGAGCGTCATCCTTCTGCTTGTACCCCTGATGATCGTCGGATTCTATCCCCAGCTTCTTGTGAAGATGGTCACGACCGCTATTCCCCGATAACCCGCCGCCTAGAATTCCGTGAACTCGCTCTTTCTTGAAATTGCTGTCGTCCTGCTCGGGATCGTCCTCCTGCTTGTGGAGGCTTTTTCCGACCGTTCCAACAAGGATTACCTGGCCTATCTGGGGGCCGCTGGTCTGACCGGGGTTCTTGCCCTGAGTTTTTTGCCGCAGATCGGGCCACTTCCGATGAGTTCTGCTGCCGCTTTCATCACATCCGATATTATCTCGGTCTTCTTCGTCCGGTTCCTGTTGATTGCGACGATCGTGACGCTTCTGATGATTCCAGGCTACCGAACGGTGCTGGTGCGCTACCTTCCCTCGGAACGCGCGGGCGGTGGCGTCGGTGAATTCGCCATCCTGCCACTCTTTGTTTGCGCGGGGCTGATGTGGATGGTCAGCGCAATCGACTTCATCATGATTTTCGTTTCGTTGGAGCTTGCGACCATCACGCTCTACGTTCTCGTCACCTATCTCCGCCAGAACACGGCCTCCCTGGAGGCCGGAACCAAGTTCCTAATCCTCGGTGCTCTCTCAACAGGCTTCATCGTCTATGGGATCTCCTGGATTTTCGGAGTCACCGGCACAACAAATATCCTGGCTTTGCCCGATGCCATTTCGACTCTGCCCGAATCTTCGCTCTACGCACTGCTCTTCGGGATCGCGATGATCCTAGTCGCCCTTAGCTTCAAGACGGGCGCTTTCCCCTTCCAGTTTTGGATTCCGGATGTCTACCAAGGTGCTCCGACACCCATTACCTCCTACCTTTCCGTCGCTTCCAAGGCTGCCGGATTTGTGGTTTTAATCCGCTTCCTTCTTTCTCTGGAAGCGCTCCCGCTACTGGCCAATAAGCTCAACGCGGTGATCACCCTGCTTGCCGCCCTGACACTTATCTTTGGTAACTTTGCCGCGATTCCCCAGACCAACATGAAGAGGCTTCTCGGTTACTCGAGCGTCGCCCATGCCGGATATCTCCTGATGGGTGTGGCAAGCTTAGCTTCCCTGATGGCAATACCCGCGATCGGCTTCTACTTTGCCGGATACCTCGCCATGACCATGCTTGCCTTTGTGGTCCTGCAGGCCGTTTCCGAGGCTACCGGTGGTGATGAGATCTCGCGTTTCAACGGTCTCTCCAAGCGCTCTCCCTTCCTAGCCGGCGCCATGCTTCTCTCCGCGGCTTCACTAGCCGGTATTCCCTTCACCGCTGGATTCATCGGCAAGCTGTTGATCTTCGAGGTCGCCCTGAAGCAAGGTCACTATGGCCTTGTGATGCTTGGTTGTGTCACCGTGGCGGCGGGATTTTACTACTACTTCAAGGTGCTCCGAGCGATGTATTGGCAGCAACCCTCCGAGGAAACTGCCATCCCCGTCTCTGCAACCACCAAGTGGCTGATTCTTCTGCTCGGAGCAGGCATTCTGATCCTCGGAGTCTACCCGGAGCCTCTGCTGGCGGCCTTGCGCTGATTCGCTGATTTCCGATGCCGGTCCTCGACAAGCCTCTGGCCGAACTGGAAAAGTATCGCGGGACTAATCCCCGCCCCGGGGATTTTGACGACTACTGGGCTGATGCCCTGCGTGAACTCGACGCGACGGATCCTGAGCCCGAACTCGTTCCAAGTGCCGAGATAGATCCCCCTCATGCCGAGGTGTTTGATCTCTGGTTCCGAGGGGTGGGTGGGGCTCGCATTCATGCCAAGTATGCCAGGCCCAAAAATAGTATTGGACCCATTCCTGCTCTTCTTCAATTCCATGGCTATTCCGGAAACAGCGGTGAGTGGCATGACAAACTGGCCTGGACCGGACAGGGGATCGCGGTCGCCGCGATGGACTGCCGCGGGCAGGGCGGGCTCAGCGAGGATAACTCGCCTGTGCGTGGAAACACCCTGAATGGCCATTTCATTCGGGGTCTCGATGACGCACCGGAAAAATTACTCTTCCGTAGCATCTTTCTCGACACGGTCCAACTCGCCCGGGTCGTGATGTCCTTCCCTGAAATCGACCTCGCACGCATCGGCACGACCGGAGGTTCGCAGGGTGGAGCCCTGTCGATCGCCTGTGCCGCTCTGGAACCCCGCATCAGCCGTTGCGTCTCAATCTACCCCTTCCTTTCGGACTACCAAAGGGTCTGGGAAATGGATCTGGCCAAGGATGCCTATGCGGAGCTTCGGACTTACTTCCGACACTTTGATCCGCGACACGAGCGGAAAGAGGAGATCTTCACACGCCTTGGCTACATAGATGTGCAGCACCTCGCCCCGCGCATTGAGGCAAAGGTTCTCATGGGTCTCTCGTTGATGGATGCCATCTGCCCTCCCTCGACCCAGTTTGCCGTCTACAACGCCATCTGCAGTCCGAAAGAAGCGGTGATCTATCCTGACTTCGGACACGAGGGATTGCCCGGATTTGGAGACCGAGCCTTCGATTTTCTGCTCGGACTCTGAGTATGCCGCACGACGCGGCCAAGGAAATGAACATCGAAGCGGCGTCTCCTTGTGCCATGCTCCGGAGCATCAGACTCGCCGGATTCCGTTGCTTCGAGTTTCTGGATTACGAACCGGGTCCCCGTCTTAGCTTCATCACTGGGCCCAACGCTCGTGGAAAGACCTCACTCCTCGAGGCCGCTTGCGTGCTCCTGAGACTCCGCTCCCCTAGAACATCGAACAACTCCGAGATGATCCGCTTCGGAGGGAGTGCCTTCGCGCTTGAAGGACTCATTCAGGGCGTGCTCGGTGAAACGCGGCTCTCGCTGAAATCCACGCCTCCTGCCCGGGCCTTGGAACTCGACGGTGTCCCGCAGGCTACAACCGCCGACTACCTCGCGCAGGGCCGGATCGTCTGGTTTGGTAGTGATGATCTCATGTTGGTGAATGGGCCGGCAGAACGGCGCCGCAAGCTGCTCGATAGCGTGGGACTCCAGACCAGCGGAAGTTACAGGAGTTATGGCCGCGATCTCAGGGATTACGACCGTGCCCTCCGTTCTCGGAATCTGCTCCTTCGCGAGGGTCGTTCTCGTCGCGAAATTGAGGCCTATGACCATCCGCTCGCCGAGACGGGTGATCGGATCCTAGGATTTCGAAGGGATCTAGTTGCTTCCCTCGCGCCACTAGCCGCGGATTCGTGCCGAAGTATCTCGGGTGAAATACTTGAAATATGCTATGAGCCAGGTTCTACCGTCCCGATGATGCAGGCTCTTCTCTCTAGCCGTGATGAGGAGCTGCGCCTGCGCCAGACAAGGGTTGGGCCGCAGCGTGACGATATCCTGATCCTCCTGAATGGTATTCCTGCAGGCTCTTATGCCTCCGAAGGTCAGCGTCGGACGATCGCGCTCTCTCTGAAACTGGCTGTGGCCGCACTCTTGACCCGGGGGAATGGAAGACCCCCTCTGCTCCTGCTGGATGATATCTTCGGAGAGCTGGATCCATCACGACGCGATGCGCTTCTGGCTGGAATGCCTCCTGGAGCCCAAGCCCTGCTCAGTACTGCTGAGCTGACGGGAATCGTTATTCCCGAAGGTTCCAGGATCCACCGGTTTACCGAAGGGGGGACCCTGGAGATGGTTGTATCCGGAGATTCGGGTTCAGCGCCCTAAATGACGTGGCTTGAAGGTAAAGGATTCTTGCCCTAGGCAAGAGGTAAGCATGGCCATCTATCTCCGCACGTTCCGCTACTTCCGTGCCTACAAAAGCCAGACGATTCTAGCCGTAGCGCTAATGTCTGCCGGCATCGGATTCAACTTGCTGGCCCCTTGGCCGTTCAAATACGTGGTGGACGGCATTCTCCAACCCGAAACGGCACCAGGAGTTGCCGAGGCTCATGCCTTCATTGCCCACTGGTTCTCTTGGACCAGTGCAAGGGGAGCTGCGTTGACGCTCTGTATGATCATGGCCCTGATAGCCGTTGTGTCTGGTCTGGTGAATCTCCTGTCCAGCACACTCCTAATCAAGATCGGCCTGAAGGCGCTCTTGCATCTCCGTACGCAGCTGTACAGCTGTCTGCAATCCCTTCCGCTTCAGTTCCACGACACGAGGCGCAGCAGCGACTCCTCCTTCCGTGTGGCCTACGATTCCCAGTCACTCCAGACGATCTATAACAAAGGGTTCGCTACGATCTTCGGGTCGGTAGTTACCTTGGTGGGGGCCTTATCCATCATGTTCCGGATGAACTGGCAGCTGACGCTCGTCTCGATGACAGTAATTCCGCCTCTCTTCTGGGCGATCCACCATTACGGAGAGCGGATCCGCAGGGAGTCCACCACGATCCAGGAGAGGGAGAGCGATCTGCTCGCGACGACTCAGGAGGGACTCGGCTCGATCCGGATGGTCCAGGCTTTCGGTAGAGAATCGTTCGAGGTGAGTCAGTTTGTCCGTCATGCGACAAGAAGCCTTGAAGCAAATTTTCGCCTCAACATGACCTCCATGAAGAGCGCTCTTATTGTCACGACGCTCATCGCCGCGGGAACCTCGGCCATGTACTATGTGGGAACTATTCAGGTGCTCGATGCCAGGTTGAGCATTGGTGACCTGACGGTCTTTGTCGCTTATCTGGCGACACTCTACCAACCGATCCAGCAACTCACCTACACGGCCTGGGCCCTTGAAGGTGCCGCCGCAGGTGCTCAGCGCTGCTTCGAAATCCTAGACCGCGAGGAGGAGACCAAGGACGATCCCGGTGCGATCACGATGCCGATTGCCAAAGGGGAGATCACCTTTGCCGGAGTCACCTTTGCCTACGATCCGAAGGCCCCGGTACTAGCTGGAGTCGACCTGGCGATTGCTCCCGGCGAGACAGTGGCCTTTGTGGGTGGGACTGGTGCTGGGAAGAGCACTCTCCTGAGCTTGGTGCCGCGCTTTTACAATCCGACAGCGGGAATCGTGAGGATTGATGGATATGACCTCAGGGAAGTCACTAAGGCTTCGCTCAGGACCCAGATCGGTATGGTTCTGCAGGATACCCTTCTCTTTTCCAGTAGTATCCGGGAGAACATAGCCTACGGGCGCGAAGGCGCGACCGAAGAAGAGATCATCGAGGCGGCGCGACGTGCCCAAGCCTATGACTTCATCATGGCCCAACCACAGGGCTTCGACACGCCGGTTGGAGAGCGCGGGGGGCATCTGAGTGTAGGCCAGCGCCAGCGTCTCGGTATTGCCCGTGCGTTCCTGAAGAATGCCCCGATCCTGCTTCTGGATGAGCCGACCTCGGCACTTGATCCCTCCACCGAGAAGGCGATTATGGAGACGATCGCCGAGCTGATGAAGGGGCGCACCACCCTCATCATCACGCACAGACTCTCGACGGTCCATCATCTCGGACGCGTGGTGCTTCTCGAGCATGGCCGCATCGCCGAGCAGGGAACTGGTCCGGAGCTTCTCGCGTTGGGAGGATCCTACGCCCGCCTCTACCATGCTGCCGGTCACGAACCGAAAGGAACTAACGAGTCATGAAGCGTAAAAAGATCATCGTTCTAGGATTCATGGGAGGCATGCCCATCGCCGGGGTCATCTGGCAACATATTCACTACATCGTCGGACTTCAGCGGTTAGGTCATGAGGTTACTTACGTCGAGGACACGCTGAACTACCCCTACGATCCAGTCGCCTTCAACATCTCCGACGATTACTCCTATGCGACACAAACGCTGGGGCGGTTAGCCAAGGAACACGGATTTGAGGGTCGCTGGGCCTATTGCGCACGCTTCAAGGAGTCTACTGAGATTGCCGGGTTGTCGCTGACCGAACTTAGGACTCTCTACAAGGAGGCCGACTGTGCGCTCAATATCTGCGGATCGCATGACATGAACGACGATTTGAGGACCATTCGGAACCTGATCTATGTCGAGAGCGATCCCGGCATGGAGCAGATCAAAATCGACCAAGGGGAGTCGGAGACCATCGATTACCTGAAAGAGCACCAGCACCTTTTCACCTTCGGAGAGAATATCGGCGCACCTGCCTTTGTTGTGCCCACCCATGATTTCCAATGGCTGCCGACCCGGCAACCCGTGGTAACCGATCTCTGGTGTGCGGGAGTAGAGGCTCCGGTGCCTGATCCCGCAGCCCTCTTCACCACGATCTGCAACTGGTCAACCAGCGGCAAGAAGGACATCGTCTGGAAGGATTCCAACTACCTCTGGAGCAAATCGCTCGAGTTCCTCCGATTCATCGAGGCTCCTAAACTCTCTGGGGAACCCTTCGAGATGGCGACCGATATCAAGAAGGAAGAGGAGTTAGAGCTGTTCCGAAAAAACGACTGGAAGCTCGTGCTGCCTCATGATTTGAGCGTCGATTGGAACGGCTATCGTGATTACATCAGGAATTCCAAAGGGGAGTTTACCTGCGCCAAGGACCAGTATATCCGGTTGAATACAGGGTGGTTTAGTGACCGCACAGCCTGCTATCTGGCGGCTGGGCGTCCCGTGATCACCCAGGAGACCGGATTCACTGCCCACTATGGCGGCAAGGAGGGTCTCCTCACCTTCTCGACCATGGAGGAGATTGTGGATGCGGTCGCCGCGATCCGCGCCGATTACAAGAAGCACAGCCGCGCGGCCCTCGAAATCGCCCGCGAAGTCTTCGAGGCCGAGAAGGTGCTGGCCTCCCTTCTCGAACGAGCCGGAGTTTAAGTTAACTCACAGGGATGAAAGGGATTAAGTGGATAAAGATAATTTTGTCTTAGCAGTCTTTTCTTTCACCCATCTCATTCATCCCCTTCATCCCTGTGAAATCTTCCTTGCCTCCTGTCTTTGTTGGTTGCGGTTTTGCGGCTAAGTATCCCGAAGGTGGCGGGAACTTTTCCGTTCCTCTCCAGTACATCATGGGGCTGAAGCGGATGGGACGTCGTGGTGTCTGGCTCGAGGTGCTTCAGGAGAGCGGCAATCTGGAAAAGGATGCCCAGTGCATCCGGACCTTCCGCAGCCGGATGACTCTTTACGGGATCGAGTATTGCCTGCTGCTTCGCCCGAGACAGAAATCCAAGGGCGCCGAGGAGCATGATCCTTCGGCAATAGGTGTGGGCAATGGTGAGGGTAAGGGCATGAAGTCCTTCGGGATGGCGATCGCCGAGTTGAAGGAACTGGCACCCCATGCGGTCCTGCTGAATCTCAGTTATTCGATCAAGCCGCCGCTCACCAATCTCTTCGGGCGTCGGCTGCTCTGCAGTCTCGATCCGACCGAAGTGCTTTTCTGGATGGACCAAATGGAGATGGGGCAATCCTCCCATGATGAGTTCTGGTCCGTCGGTCTCTGCATGGAGGCGATCGATCCACGACTGCCCAAGCCGATCGTGCACTGGAAAAGCTATTTCCCCTTGGTCGATACCGAACTTCTGAAACCTCAGCCACGCCCTACAGGGCCTGGTAAGCCCCAGTTTACAACGATCGGTCAGTGGTATTGGGACGGGAATATCGAAATCGGCAACGAGTCTTACGACTACTCCAAGCAGGCGGCTTTCGCCCCCTATATGCAACTTCCCGGTCGGGTTCCGGAGGCGGTTTTCGAGTTAGCCATGAATCTGAATCCCGATGATCCCGAGCGTGCGCGTCTTCGTTCCTTGGGGTGGAAGGTCGCCACGCCGCACGCTCTGACCCGCACACCCGCTGCCTACTACCGTTATCTCGCAGGTGCCACCGCCGAGTTCACTGCGGTGAAGCTGGAGGCCATCATGGGTAGCGGATGGCTGAGTGATCGGGCCGCCGCATTTCTAGCACTGGGCCGTCCTGTAGTGACGGAGCCGACGGGTGCGGAGCGATTTCTTCCGACAGAATCCGGGATGCTCTTTGTGCGCGACCTGGAGGAAGCAGTCGAGGCCTCCAGAAGAGTTCTTAACGACTGGCCTGCACTTTCCAAAGCGGCCCGTGTCACGGCGGTGGAGTGCTTTGATTCGGTAAAGAATCTCCAGCTGCTCTTGGGGTGCTCCTGAGGTTCTTTTAAAAAACGGGTGGCTGACGGGGCTCGAACCCGCAACAGCCGGTACCACAAACCGGAGCTCTACCATTGAGCTACAGCCACCATCGTTTCCCCCAAAAGGGAGTTTGACATCATGTCGTTGCGGCACGAGTTGTCAACCCTAGCATTAGGTGAAAAGTTAGCACAAAACTCATGCCGCCGATAAAATCCAAGGTGCCCATACGGCGCAAATTCCTACTCTCATCCGCACCCTCCCAGATGGCTCTCTCGAGCTGTCTGGAGATCGAGCAGGGGTATATTGTCAGGGAGCGTGGACAGGAACTCCGGATGCGTCGCGAGGGGAGTCACTACTCCCTGTCGGCCCGTGATCGATCTGGGCGGACTGTTACCGGTCAGGAGATCCGCATCACCAAAGGGCAGTTCGAGAAGCTCTGGCCCTTCACGCTTGGACAGCGGATCACCCGCATCCGCCATGTCATGAAGCTTGGCAGACTGAAGATGAAGATCGATGAGTTTACAGGGGAACATGCGCCGCTCCGTCTGGCGGAGATCTTTTTTACGGATGCCTCCGATAGCAAATCTTTCAAGAAGCCCGATTTCCTTGGGGAGGAGGTTACCAGACGGGATGAATACCAGACGGCCGAAATGGCGATCCACGGGGCACCGGAGCCCTCCGGCATGTGCCAGTTGGGAATCCTGCCCTACACCTTCATCGACCGGCGACTGCATCTCCTGCTCATCACCAGTTCCTCGGGGAACCGGTGGATTTTCCCCAAGGGCCGTCAGGAGCCCGACATGACATCCCATGAGGTCGCCATGATGGAGGCCGTGGAAGAAGCAGGGGTGCTCGGAACTATCAGGCAGGATCTGCGGACTCGATGCCAGATGGCCGATGGCCGCTTTCTTCAACTCTATGCGATGAAAATCTCGAAGCTCCTGAAGAGCTGGCCCGAGGAGAACGTGCGCCGCCGCAGGCTGTTTCCATTCAGTGATGCCCTGGAAATGATCGGAGATCCGGGGCTAGCGAAGGCGGTTCGCAGGTTGGCGGTGACGATCAATAAGTAAAACCCGTTCCGGGGAGTAAAAAGTTGAGGGGTTGAAGGGCTGAAGGGAGGCAGAGTACCAAAACGTTCTCGTTCTCTGTGGATAGCTACTTTTAACTTTTTTAACCATGTAACGGATCAACTTCCGATCCTTCGTCGCGCTTGCTTTCGGGGGAATCGCCCATTAGTCAGGAAGACTCTATTTTCTCTAAAAATCCCCTATCCTCAATCTCCAATCCCCAAGTTTCCCATGCTGACCGTCATCCGTAAAAATCAACAGGTTCTCATGCTGGTGATCGCCATCCTGACGATCGTTGCCTTCATCTGGCTCTACAACCCCACCGACAAATTCAACAAATTTGGTTCCAACGACGTGATCTCAATCTATGGCCGCTTGGTTCAGCGTGCCGAAATCGACCATGAGGTGCGCGGCTACCGTCTTGCACTAGCCTTGGGTCTGACCGATTTCGTTCGTGACCTCGGCGGTATGGGAGAGAATGAGGAGGCCTCCGTGAGCGATTTCATTCTGAATCTGTTTGTCATCCGCAACCAGGCCCCGGCGCTTGGCATTCATCCCTCCGACGACGCAGTAGCCAATGTGATCAAGGGACTCCCTTCTCTTCAGACCGCCGGCACCTTCGATCCGGCTAAGTATGCCTCCTTCATCCAGAATCAGTTGGCTCCTAACGGCTTTACCGAGCGACAGATGGAGGAGATCGTCCGGGATTCCCTGCGTGTCAGGGAACTGCATCGGATCATCAGCTCACCCGTGGCCGTCGGCGAAGGCCAGGTTCGCGAGGCTGCGCGGATCTTTCAGCCGATCACGGCTCAAGTACTGCGTTTCGAGCGGAATGCATTTGGCAAGAATGTCACAGTACCGAATGAGGAGGTGGCCGCCTTTTATTCCAAGAACAAGGATGGGCTACGTTCCCCCGAGAGCCGAGACGTGACCTATGTGGTCTTCGATCTGCCTGACGCGCAGCAAAAACTCACCGGCAAGGAAAAGGCCGCCGCACAGCAGAAGCTGGCGGATCAGGCAGAGGGCTCCATCAAGGTCATCCGTGGCGAGATTGCCAAAGGGAGCGTTTTTGCCAAAGCCGCAAAACAGGTGGCGGCCTTGCATCCCGAGAAGGTGACTGCCCTTCAGCGTGATGGCAGCGTGAAGGGAGAGGATTCGGGTATCCCTTTGCCCGTTGCGGCCGCGGCTTTCCGTCTCCAGAAGACAGGCGAGCTTTCCGACATCATTCAGGATGGGGATTCCTTCTATGTCATTTCCGTGGATGGAGTGAATCCCGTCCGCCAACTTGAACTGGCAGAGGTTTCCGAAAAGATTATTACCCATCTGAAAGATGAAAAAACGGCCAAGCTACTGGCCGAGTCCGCTTCCAAATCCCTCGATAAGATCCGTGCCGACATGACGGCGGGAAAATCCTTCGCGGATGCTGCAAAAGCCGCCGGTGTGAAGACGACATCTCTTGCGGGAGTTACTCCTTCCGACCAGAAGAACTCACAGGAGCAGCAGGCTTTGGCCTCGGCCAGCCTAGGTCTGAAGGACGGCCAGCTTGGCTCTCTGCAGCCCGCTCCCTGGGGCGGCGTTGCCATCTACCTAGTGAAGCGGACCCCGCTTACTGATGCCCAGTGGAAAGAGCACCAAGCCACGCTTTCCAAGACGATTCTCTCCAATGAGCAGGACCTGATCTACATGGATTGGCTCCGTTCCGCCCGCGCCTCTGCTCAGATCAAGATGCTTGGACGAGATGCCAGGAACTCGCAAGGTGCGCAGAATACTCAGAGCGCTCAAGCTGGTCAGGGTCCTCAGTAAGAATCCCAGCGGGAGAGGCTTAGAAGTTTTCATGTCTGAAACTCAGCCCGAGAGTGGCGACACGACGCCCCTCTTTGCACTTTTTGACGAGGCTAGCGGGGATGTCGCCGTGGGGGAACTCGAGGCTGCCGTGGAGAAATACCGTCGCTGCATCGAGATCGACCCACTGTTCTTTGACGGATGGCATGCCTTGGGGATGGCCCTCATGAAAACGGGCCGCTTCCCGGAGGCCATCGAAGCAGGTCTGAAGGCGACGCAACTCCAACCCAATGACCAGCTGGCATGGTCCAGTCTTTCCATGTTTTATGTGCGCAACCACCAGATCGCCGAGGCTGAGTCTGCAGGCGTGAAGGCTAGGATCCTTTCCTGGGGTGGCAAGATCGCCAAGGAAGAGGATAGAGTTGAGTCGTGTGCCGAATCACCCGCTTCATGAAACCATTCTTCATTACCACTGCGATTGATTACACGAATGCACCGCCGCACATCGGCCATGCCTACGAGAAGATCCTCGCTGATGTGCTTGCCCGCTATCAGCGCCAGAGGGGGCGGGAGGTCTTCTTTTTGACAGGGGTCGACCAGCATGGCCAGAAGGTCCAACAGAGTGCCGAACGAGAGGGAATTCCTCCCCAGGAATTCGCCGACAGGGTTTCCGAGAAATTCCTCACACTCTGGAAGACACTGGGCATTTCCTACGATGCTTGGGCGGCCACGACGGCCCCGCTCCACAAGGCGGCGGTCCAACGCATTCTTCAGGATCTCAAGGAGCGCGATTGGCTCTACAAGGCGACTTATAGCGGCCACTATAGCGTCCGTCAGGAACAGTTCCTAACCGACAAGGAGCGGGGGCCAGATGGTGAGTTCGGACCCGAATGGGGCGAGGTCGTCCTGCTCAACGAAGAGAACTGGTACTTCCGACTCTCGAAGTGCTCCGAGTGGCTCCACGGCTTCTTGGAGAGTCGCAAGGATTTCGTCACCCCTGACTTCCGTCAGACCGAGCTGAAAAATGCCGCCACCAAGATCACAGGGGATCTCTGCATCTCCCGTCCGAAGAGTCGTCTGGAGTGGGGGATCGAGCTCCCCTTTGATTCAAGCTTTGTCACCTATGTCTGGTTCGATGCCTTGATCAACTACATCAGCTTTGCCGGTTATGGTGTCGAGATGGACGAGGGCCAGGTTGCTTTCAAAACGCTCTGGCCTGCCGACCATCACGTGATCGGCAAGGACATCCTGATCCCGGCCCACGGTGTCTACTGGCCCTGCATGCTCCATGCCATGGGGTTCAGCGATGAGCAGATGCCGCACCTTCTGGTGCACGGGTTCTGGAGCCTACGAGGCGAGAAGGTGAGCAAGAGCACGGGAAATGTGGTTGATCCCGCCGCGCTGGTTGAGACTTATGGAGTTACCGCGCTTCGGTATTATCTGATGCGCGACGCCGTCATGGGGCGTGACGCCGACTTCAGCGAGGAGCGTCTGATCCTGCGTCATAACACCGAACTGGGGAACGGCCTCGGCAACCTCGTAAATCGTACCCTGAGTATGACCCATCGCTACCGCGACGGATCGCCAAAGCAGGTCTCTCTTCCTGCGGACCTAGCCGCCCATCTGGCTGCCGATGCCGAGTCAGTGAAGACCTTTGTTGTTCAGATGGATGCCACCCAGATCCATGCCGGAATCGAGACCATGGTCGACTTGGTGAATAGGGCGAATGCCCTGGTGGATTCCGCGGCGCCTTGGAAGCTCGCCAAGGATCCGGAACATGCCGACAGGCTTGATGCCGTGCTTTCCACTCTTATCCTCTCGGCCCGCACCGCTGCCACGCTCCTCTTGCCCGTGGCTCCGGAGGCGGCCACCGAGATCCTACGCCAGATTGCTCTTCCTGCCTTGGAGTTCGGGGGATTAGCAATCAGCGCATTACCCGAGGGATACCGCTGTGGCGAACCCAAGCCGGTATTCCCGAGATTGGAAATGTTGGTTGAGGGAATTGGCGATTCCGCTACATGACAATAACCGGACAGGCTATTGGCTTGAGAGCCTTCCCTTTTTGGAAGCGTCAGCGCTATCGCCTGGAATATTGGGGCCTCAGGTTGGCTTCGGCTTTGGTCTGCCTTCTGCCATGGAGAGCGATCCCCCCGCTCGCAAATTGCGTCGGATCACTCTTCTTCTCCTTGGACGCTCACCGCCGTGAGGTGACCATTGCGAATCTGCGCTCAGCTTTCGGAGAGCGCTATTCGAAGGCGGAGTATGATTATATCGGAAGAAAATCCTACGGCGTCTTTACCCGAACGGCTCTTGAGCTTCTCTGGTCCTCGAATCTCTCGAAGGAAGTGTTGGACGAGATCATCACCACCGAGGGACTCGATCCGATGCCCTCCCATGGTGCCGAGGGAAGGCCTGCTCTCTATTTCTGCCTTCATGCAGGGAACTTCGAGTGGCTCAGTCAGATTACCTGCCGGCATTTTGGAAATTTCCCGGTTATCGCCCAGAACCTAAAGAATCCTCTGCTCGGCCCTCTCTTCGACGGATGGCGATCCGCTCTCGGCCAAGAGATCATGCCCCAGAAGGGAGCCATGCTAAGGACTATTCGTTATCTCAAGGATGGGGGAAAAATGGGGATGCTGATTGACCTGAATCTGAAACCGAGTGAGGGACCCGTCGTGATCCGACAGTTCGGGCGTCTTCTGACTCCGGTAACCAGACTGCCGGCGGAACTTGCCCTGAGGACGGGTTCAGCCCTTGTCCCCGTGGTTTGCCTCCCGCGAAAGGATGGCGGCTACATCGTTCGCTATCTGCCCGAGCTTCCCGTGACTGCGGAATCCACACCCGCCGAGATTGCCCAAGCATGCTGGGATGCCCTGGAACCAAGTCTCCAAGTCCATCCAGAACTCTGGCTCTGGAGCTACAAGCACTGGCGCTATCGCCCCAAGAGTTCGGAACGTTATGAGAGTGAAGGATATCCGTTCTACGCCGGGGAGTATGAACCGTTTCAGGAGTTGATTGAGAAAATGGGATGACAAGCAGTACGTCCGGGGATATGGATCTCACCATGAAAACTCTGTTACTCCTCCCCCTGATCGTGGCACCTCTCCTACTTGCCGGATGCAACACTTTCAAGGGAGTCGGTGAAGATATCACCGGCGCGGCATCTTGGAGTCAGGAGAAGATAACGGGTTCGAGCTCCTCTTCCACCAAGTCCTCCGACTCGGATTATGTGAGCAATCCGCCCCAGTTCCCGAAGACCTCGAACTAGAGGAGCGGCCCGTTGCTCATTGAAGTGTCTCGCGCAGAGGCGCAGAGGCGCTGAGAGATTCAGAAAAGACATTCATAATCTGGCGTTTCGTTTTCGTGACCCTCGCTAGTCCCCTTGATTCGTTTTTGAGCATCAATTCTTCCTCTGCGTCTCTGCGCCTCTGCGCGAGAATTTCCGTAAATTTTTAGCCCGCACTACTTCCTAGAGCCACTTATGCTTGGGGTAACGGCGTGAAAGCTCCGGTTTGATCTTTGGATAGGTCTCTTTCCAGAAGGAGTTGAGATCTTTGGTGATCTGAATGGGACGGCGATTGGGTGCTAAGATTTCGACTGTGACTTCGGCTTTCCCTCCCGCGAGTTTCGGAGCTGAGGTCACGCCGTAGAGATCCTGGATCAGGGCGCTCATGGTGACCTGGCCGGTTGCTTTGTAGAGTAGTCGTGCCTTGCGCCCTCCGGGCAGCTCATGGCGGTCGGGAGCTAGGCGTTCGAGGGAGGAGCGCTGGGGTGGAGTCAGCAGCGACTGGAGAGCCGGGAGAGCCGGTTTATCTTTCACTTCACGGTAGCCCACGGCTCCCCTGCACCACTCCTCCAGAGCGAGTTGGCGTTCCGTCTCATCGAATGTCGGGAGTTCAAGGTCCGGGTGATGGTGGGCCAGCCATTGCACCCGCTGCATCCACTCCTCGGTCTCTTCCTTCCACGTGGGGAGGGGAAGATCCCCCTCGGCTAGTGCGGCAGCCAAGACGCTGGAGGCTTCCTCGCATGGCTGGGCATCGCGATGGACAGACTCCAGCACGAGATCGCGAAAGACCTTCTCGGTGCGCTTCACGACACGGTTGGTGGCTGTATCGAAGAAGTAGTCGTTCCTGTCTATGAATTCGTTCGGGAAGAGATCCCGCAGCATCTGCTCGTCGATGGCGGTCACCATCGAGAGCTGGACACGGACATCGCCGCTGCCCTGGCCGATTTCGCTGATTTCCGCAGCAACGACAAGCCGGCTTTCTGCGGCGGCACTCTCCTTGGTAAGCAGTCCTCGGCGTCCATGGACGATGTCGCAGAGATTTGTACCAGCGCCTCGCCGACGGGCCACCTGGTCGGCGAAACCGGCCAGAATACAGCGGGCCAATGCCTCGTCAGGGGCGGCCGGAGCGTCGACATCAAGTCCCTGATTCTCAGCAAGTCGAAGGAACTGCTCGAAGATCTTGCCCGTCTGACGAGCGGCGTCGCCATGGACCGCAAGTTGGCGGCATCGGTCGGCCCGGAAATCATTCTTCTCAGCCCAGCGGAAGGCGCGAGCCATCACCAAGAAGTCGGAGCCTCCGCCGCTGAAGAGATCTTGACGCTCCTCTTCCGTCTTGCGGTCTGTGCGGAGTAACAACGGACGCGACTGGGTCAGGGCTGCCATCAGGGCCACAGCGCGGACACAGCCGTACTCTTGGGCCGCCAAAAGCATGCGGGCATATCTGGGATGCGTCGGGAAGGCCAGCATCCGTCGCCCCATCGGAGTGATTTCTCCTTCGTGATCGAGTGCCCCGAGATCCCGCAGGAGTGTTTCCGCCCGTGTCAGGGCCTGATCCTTGGGAGCATCCAGCCAGCGGATAGCATCCATGGAAGCGAATCCAGCTGCCTTGAGCGTAAGCAGGACCTCACTCAGGTCGACGCGATGGATCTCCGGGGCCTCACGAGGGATGCGCCGTGTGTGGTCGCGCTCCGTCCAGAGACGAAGACAGACCCCGGGCGCTGTGCGCCCCGCCCTACCCGCACGCTGATCGGCCGAGGCGCGACTGATCTTCTCGATCAGAAGTGTATTGATTCCGCGCCGGGGATCGAAACTCGCGATTCTGGCCAAGCCGCTATCGATAACGCCGGTGACCCCATCGATGGTCAGGGAGGTTTCCGCCACGTTGGTCGCCACAATCACCTTGCGACTACCTCCCGACGAGACCGCCGCGTCTTGGTCAGCAGGAGTGAGTTCCCCGTGAAGGGGCAGGGCGGCAATCGTCGCTGGCAGACGTACCCTCAGCGTCGAGATAGTCCGCGAAATCTCATAGGTGCCCGGCATGAAGATCAGAAGGTTGCCGGTGGTCTTCTTCAGCATGCTCTCGGCAGCCTCGGCGGCGAGATCCCAAGGCCTCTCCTCTCCGGGATCCCGGGTGAGGTATTCGATATCGACGGGATGGGTCCGTCCCCCGGAGCGGAGCACAACGCAGGGTTGCAGATATTCGGCAAGCGCGGAGGTATCCAAGGTTGCCGACATGACGATGATCTTCAGATCGGGTCGACGAGTCGCCTGGAGCTCCAGCGCCTGAGCCAGCGAGATGTCGCTGTAGAGGTGCCTCTCATGGAATTCATCAAAGAGCAGGGCACTCACGCCTCTCAGGTCGGGATCACCCAGCATCTGTCGGACGAGAATACCCTCTGTGACAAAGAGGAGGCGTGTTGCGGAGCTCGAGGCATCATCCAGCCTGATGCGGTAACCGACCTCGTCGCCGACACGAGTGTTGCGTTCATGGGCGACACGGGCGGCAAGCATGCGTGCGGCAAGTCTTCGTGGCTGAAGGATCACCGCACGACCCGATCCTAGGATCCCAGCATCGAGAAGCATCTGAGGTATCTGTGTCGATTTTCCCGAACCCGTGGGGGCTTCCACGATCACGCGGTTACCCCGGGTCAGTTCGGAGATGATTCCTTCGCGCAGTTCCTCGATCGGCAGGTCGGTTCGACGCATAGTGCTATTACTCTCTGATGCGGAGGAGTGGTTCGGTTCTGGCAACATGCGGTCATTTGGTGTATCTAGAAATCATGCGGACTGGCAGACATTTTGGCGTTCTGGCGCTGATGGCCATCGGTTGCCACGGAGCCCAATCCATGGATCCTGCGAATGCGCGCATGACGGAGCCGCAGAAGAAGGCCGCCGTTTTCCTGGACGTGCTGAGCGTACCGTCTCCCGGCGAGGTTTTTGCCGCGATAAACAAGGCCTGCAGACCCAATTGGGCCACCCTTGTCACGCCTGCCACCGCTCCGGTGACCACCGAGCGTCCTCAGCTTGCCCTTGCCGTTGGCGTTCTAACAGCCAATGGCTATGTCGCGGAGGAGGCTCAGGACGGCCAACAGGTAAAGAATGTCGGCCGAGAGTTGATGGCCCTTGCCAAGTCGCTAGGTGTCAGCCAAAGCCTGCTCGGGAGGGGAAACAGCCTCATGGAATTTGCCGATAACAACGATTGGAACGCTCTTGCCGATGAGTTAGAGGCCACCGAGAACGAGGTTAAAAATACCATGATGGGGCAGAAAGACCGCGATCTGGTCGTTCTTACCTCCGCCGCCGCGTGGCTGAGAGGCCTAGAAGTTGCCACCGGTGTCGTGCTTTCCAATGATTCTCTTCAGGGGGCCGGGGTGCTATATCAGCCAGAACTAGCCAGAAGGCTCGCCACGCAACTCGACTCGCTCCCCGATCGTATAAAGAGCGGGGCCCTGGTGCAGGCGGTAAAGCGAACTATGGAAACAACAGCCTCCTTGCTTGAGGCTCAAGATACCAAGACAGACACCCAGCGTGAAAACTACACTAAGATTCATCACGATTGCTCGGCCGTGGTGAAGGCGATCCTGAGTTCCTCAATGAAAGCCCCGTCGACGGTTTCTTCTCCCGTTCCTGTGCCTACCCCCTCCAAATCATGAGCAAGGAACGACTACTCCTGCAGGTACTCCTGCTGTTGGTTTTTACGGGAAGGATGATGGCTCAGGATGCTCTTCCGTCACTCCTGAAGGCGGTTGAGCCAATGTCGATGGAACCTCGCAGGCTGGCTTTAGAAACGGCCGGGGCTTTTGAGAATGACGGGTTCAGAATCCGTGATGGTGAGTGGAGCGGCACTCTCTCCAAGGGAATGCCCCTCTTCCTTCAGGTGACGCTCTTCGCCGGAGAGAATTATTGGTTTGTGGCGGCCTCCCCGACGACCGGAGCCATGCTGCAAGTCACAGTCTACGATGCCTCTGGAAAGCCCATAAAAAGTGAACTCTGGCACAATGCGGCCCATGCCGAAGGGACACGGAGTGCCACGGGAGTTGCGCCGACTCAAAGCGGGAAGTACTTTGTTGGAGTGGAGGGTATGAGAGGCTCAACCGAAGGGGCGCTCGATTTTTCTCTGGTCTACTGCTACAAATAATCCTATGTCCTCGCCCTCACCAACCACCAAGGAAACCGTTACGGGAGTTCCCGTGAAGCACTTCTCAATATTCCTTCACAACAAGGTGGGGGCTCTTCTGGAAGTGGTGAAGTTCTTCGAGCAGAAGGGCGTCGTTGTTTTGGCCTTTAGCATCGTGGATTCTGCCGAGTCCGCCATTGCCCGCATGATCGTCAGCGATCCCGTGCTGGTGGGTAAGTTGTTGCATGAGCGGGATATTGCCTATGTCGAGACCACTGTGCTGGTCGTGGAATTGGCCGAGGGAGCCGCAGATCTGGGGCGTGTGCTGAACTGCCTGCTGATGGCCGAAGTGAATCTCCTCTTCAGCTATCCCCTGCTCGTGCGCCCCCGTGACAAGGCCCTGCTGGTCCTTCATGTCGATGACAACGAGTGCGCCTCAACCGTGCTCCAGGGTGAGGGCTATCAGATTCTGACTCAGGGCGATCTTTCGCGGTAGACCTCTTGATCCAAGGTTCCTCATTTCACACAAGCCATCCTTTTCCGTTGCGGAGAAAGAGTGGGAAAGCTGTTAAAAAAGGCGTTTGGTTTCTATTCCTACTTCGCCGTTTCCTCACTCGTCTTTTTCACTTCTGCTTCGTCCTTGAAGACTAGGGAAACGGAGTTGAGGCAGTAGCGGAGGTGGGTCGGTGCCGGGCCATCGTCAAAGACATGGCCAAGGTGGCCACCGCAGCGAGCACAGAGAATCTCAGTCCGGACCATGCCGAGCGAGCCATCGCGGATCTCGGTGATATTTTCCGGAGCGAAGGGTCGGTAGAAGCTGGGCCAGCCGGTGCCGGAGTTGAACTTCGAGCTGGAGGCAAAGAGCGGCAGGCCGCAACCGGCACAGAAATAGACGCCTTCCTTGTGGTTATCGAGCAAGTTACCGCAGAAGGGCGCCTCGGTCCCCTTGGCCCTCAGAACCCGGTAGGCAGCAGGGCCAAGCTGCTTCTCCCACTCGGCATCGGTCTTTACAACACGGGGACTCTGGACGACAGAGCCCGAATTGCCATCAGGTTCCAGGAGGCGGACGGCGACGGTGTTCGTATTTCCCGGAGGAGTCTGTGCGGACATGAAGCAGACCATAGAAAGCAACAGGGCCGCGGGCAAGAGATGACGAAGGATCATGCTCAGACCATAGCACAGAAAAATGAAAAGTGTCGCGCAGGGGCGCAGAGACACAGAGGCACAGAGGCAAGAGGGATCTCTAAGGAAATAAGAGTGTTAGCAGCAGCCCCCAACCCACCCCCTTCACTCATTGTTTCTTCAGCCTTTCTCTTCCTACGCGCCTCTGCGCCTCTGCGCCTCCGCACGAGTTATTCCCTTTTTACTTGTCCCTGCGATTACGGCTGATGAGATCCAAGGGTGCTTTCCTCGCTTGCTCCTTGGCTTTTAATAGCCGTTGCCTCCTACCTGCTCGGATCCATCCCATTCGGGTTCATTGCCGGTAGGATCTGCGGTATCGATATCCGCACTAAGGGAAGCGGCAACATCGGGGCTACGAATGTGCTTCGCGTCTTGGGCAAGAAATGGGGCTATGCCGTGTTCCTCCTCGATTTTGTGAAAGGTCTCCTTCCCGTACTGCTGGCGCTTGCTTGGGGTCGCTCCATCGGGGTGAACCCGACCTCCGCCTCAGGAGCGCTGGCCGCCCTCTGTGCTCTACTAGGTCACAGCTTTCCCGTCTGGCTGGGATTCAAGGGGGGGAAGGGGATTGCCTCCTCAGCCGGTGTGATCGTCGGGCTCTTTGGAATCGGCGCCTTTCTGTTTTGTCTCGGCTCGTGGCTCCTTTTTTTCAGCGTCACCCGCTATGTTTCCGTGGCTTCCATTGCTGCGGCCATTGCCGTCCCGTTATCCGTCTCCGTACTCTATTTCATGCACCGATCTGATTGGCTGACTTTGCTCGTGGCATGCCTCATGTGCGTACTGGCGATCTGGCGTCACCGCTCGAATATCAACCGTCTGCGGGCAGGAACCGAGCCCCGCTTTGAGAAGAAGACGGGACCAAAAAACCATGAGTAACCCTACTGTCAGTGTTCTCGGGGCGGGTGGATGGGGAACGGCTTTGGCCATTCTCCTTGCTCGACCAGAGAGGAAAATCCCTCTCTGGGGTCATGATCCGATTCATGTGGAAGACATGGTCCGTGAGGGAATCAATGCAAAGTATCTCTCAGGAGTGCAATTGCCCTCCGTTATCAAGCCCACGGCGGATCTCTCGCTGGCGGCGCAGTCCGAGATTCTTTTTCTAGCAATTCCTTCGAGATACCTGGACGCGATCACCTCACAACTCGTTGAATTATGCGGAGACCGCAAACCTGTTCTTGTCTCCTGCACCAAGGGAATTGAACAGGACCGGGGTCTTCTGATGAGTGAAGTGATAAGAGACCGTTTTTCAAAAAGCACCATCGCCGTTCTCTCCGGGCCTAATCTAGCGGGTGAGATTGCCCGGGGCATCCCCGCGGCAGGAGTCATCGGCTCTGCTGATACGCAGGCTCTGACCGCCGTGCAGGCGCTGTTCGCCGGGACGAGTTTCCGCGCCTACACGAGCGGTGATATTCGGGGTATCCAGTTGGGCGGGGCACTCAAAAACATCTTCGCAATCGCTGCGGGCGTCTCCGACGGCCTCGGGTTGGGTGAAAACGCGCGGGCTGGGCTGGTCACCCGCTCCCTCACCGAGATGACCCGGCTCGGCATGGCCATGGGGGGAGGCCGCGAAACCTTCGGGGGATTAAGCGGCATCGGCGACCTTATGGTCACCTGTTTCAGCCCTAGCAGCCGCAACCATCAGGTGGGATTCCGTCTTGGTCAGGGGGAGTCACTCGAATCGATTACCACATCTATGGGTAGCATGGTAGCGGAAGGAATCCCGACCGCCATGAGTGCGCAAGCGGCAGCTCGACGACTCTCCGTGGAGACTCCGATCATTGACGAGGTCTCAGCCCTTCTTCAGGGACTGAAAACTCCGGCCGCGGCAATGAAATCGCTGATGGGCCGCAATCTCCGCGCGGAAGAAGAAGTTTAGAAAACTTCCTAAGCCTTGATTCCTAAGGTCGCGCCTCCACGTGGCCGTCCGCGCGCAGAACATTCAGCTTCCCAAGATGCGGCATCCCCTTGTCCGTGCAGACGGTCATGGTACTGAGCTTGCTGATTGTGAGGACGCCGTCGCGGAGAAGCAAAACCGATTTGCCTTGTCTCGCCAGCCGTTCGGTGCGAGAGAGGGGGTTGCCCGATATCGGTGACCGTCGCAAGGTGGTGCGGATTTCCGCTACCTACCCCGGCATTGAAAGCCGAAGCAGCTTCCGCCACGCCCCTTTTCGCAAGATTCCAGGGATGGGACACACAGGAGGCCGCATACGGCGAGTCGCACGGGCACCAACACACAAAGCAACGATAAACATACCTAGTCCTGATCCCCGCCCACACCGGCTCCGTGTCCCAGGTCGCGAATCGCGAGGATCCCTTCAACACAACACATATCATGTCCTCAAATTATTCCCCTAACAGCGGCCGTTCCCGTAGCGGCGGCGGTCGCCGTCGTTCCTCAGGCTCCTCTGGATCTCAGGGTCGCTCCCAAGGCGCTTACCGAAGCGATGACCGGCCGCGCCGCGAGCAAAAGCCAACCAAGAAGCAAGGCTTCCTTGCCAAGCTCCTCTCAGTCCTCGGACTCGGTGGCAAAAAGAAGCCCCAGTCCTCCGGCCAACCTCAACGCACTCCCCGTGGCGAACATTCTGGGCGCCGTGATAGTGCATCTCCCCGCCAGTCCCGGAAGCCCGAACGCATAGAGGTGACCACGCCCCGCGTCTACGTAGGCAATCTCTCATTTGATGCGACTGAGAGCGACCTAATGGAACTCTTCAGCGGCGTTGGATCCGTACAGAACGTCGAGGTTGTTTGCAACCGCGAGACTCAACGCTCCAAGGGATTCGGATTTGTCACGCTTTCTTCCGTTGAAGAGGCCAAGCGCGCGGTCGATGAGCTTCACGATAAGGAATACATGGGCCGCAAGCTCGTGGTCAGCGGTGCCAAGGCCGTAGCCGAGAGCCGCAGTGAACGGTCCGAACGCCGCGACACGGCGGGAGCTTCGGATGCTTCGACGGAGTCCGAGGCGGCAGCAGCCTAGTTTTTTTGGTGCCAATCGGTTTCCGTTTCCGTGCTTCCTGCGGAAACAATCCTTATTGCCGGCCCCACTGGGGTCGGCAAGACCGATCTCTCCCTCCGGCTTGCCGGTGAACTTGACGGCGAGATCATCGGCGCGGATGCCTTCCAGATCTATGCCGGACTATCTCTTCTAACAGCCAAGCCCTCGGAAGCAGCGCGCGCGCTAATTCCCCATCATTTAATCGGATCCGTCGATCCGTCGGAGGCTTATGACGCGGGGCGCTATCTGCGTGAGGCGCTGCCGATCATCCGCGACATCGCTGCCCGTGGCAAACGGCCGATCGTGGTTGGTGGAACAGGACTTTATTTCAAGGCACTGCTCGGTGGTCTTCAAGAACTTCCTGCCGGCGACCCCGCCCTGCGCGCTGAACTCCAGGCCCTCCCTTTACCGGAACTGATCGAGCGACTTGAGGCCCTGGATCCTGCTGCCGTGAGGATGGTCGATCTGGTTAACCGCCGCCGTGTGGAACGGGCCCTTGAAATTGTGTTGCTGACGGGCATGCCGCTAGCCGTTTCGCGGAAGGAATCGCAAGGCCCCATTCCAACACCCAAGGGTATGGGAATAAGGATCCTTCTTCTCACGCGTAATCGGGAGGAGCTGAACGCCCGGATCGAAGCCCATGTCCAGTCGATGTTTCATCAGGGCGTGGAGGATGAAGTGGCTGCTCTGCCCGATCAGGATGTCGGGCCAACGGCCTCGATGACACTCGGTCTTCGCGAGATCCGCTCACTCCTACGCCATGAAATCACTCGGAACGAGGCGATCGAAGCCATCTGCTCGTCCACTCGGCGCTATGCCAAGCGGCAGATGACCTGGTTCGGCCGTCAGCATGACTTTCCAAAGCTGAACCTGAGTCTTTTTACCGATCCCGAAAAGTCTTTAGCCGAGGCTTTATGGCTGTTCCAATCAGCCGCGCCAACACAAGTGAACGGTACCGCTATTTGAGGAAGCCCCCAAGCGTATCGAGAACCTTCCCCGCTTCCTGTTCGAGCGTTCTAACAGCATTTGTCGACGGCATGTTGGTCGCGGACTGCTCCTTGATACCCAGGAATTTCATTCCCTGTTGGATCCCCTCCTTGATGACTCCTTCGGCGCGCGCGGTAAAGAGCGAGGCGAGTCTCGGGGAGAGATCCTCCACGGGATGGGAAAGGCTCCCACCGACCATCATCGGGATCCAAATATAGCCGTCATGCTCGTTCAGGCCGAGGACCTCGCGGGCGAAGGGGATCATGTCGACAATCCTCTTGGTGATACCGACCTGAAAAGATCCCATGAGCGATCCTTCTTGGCCCACCTCTGCATCTCCTATGAGCTTTAGCAGACCTTTGGATTCGAGAACCACATCGCTCCACGTGGTCTTGCTCGCATCCCCTGAGAATGTTGCGTGGGCCTCCTGAATCGGAAGATGCCTGAATTGGTCCATGGCCGTAACGAGCGCTAACTTCTCCAGCGCCGGAATCTGCGCGAGGGTGATATCATGGGCGCTAACATTTCCTGAGATGGCATGGATCCCGTCATGACCCCATGCGGCTTCGCCCTGCCCCTCCAGAGAGCCCGCCACCTTCCCCTCCAGTGCAGGTAGAAGCGAGGTCAATTCGACCTTCTCCCAATGCCCCTTCAGCCGTGATTCGCTTCCATTGCTTGGAAAGTTACCCGCCAAACGAAGAGTCCCCCCATTTTGACTTGAGAGATCCGCGCCGGTGAGGTCGAGCCCTGAATGGGAGAGACGGCATCGTATCGTCTCGATCGCGATCTTCAGCGCAGGGAAGTGCTCGCTGACCAGGCGTCCTCCATGGGCTTCAAAGCGGATCTGGCCTCCTTCCGGGACAGATTCCAAGCGTGTCCCCAGTATATCAAACGATCCTCCCTTAGGTTGCTCTATCAGCACGTCTGTGGAGCAACTCTCGATCCTCTCAATCACGAACTGCGTGGGGAGCCATTTTGGAAGGATCGATGACTGGGTCGAACCCTCGGCAACAACCTTGTTATTGCCCTCCTTCACCGGCCCGAGACGAACCTCGCTCCGGTCAAGAGTGATCTTCTCCACAACGAGATGTCCTTGCAACAAGGCTGCAGGGTGGAACCTTGCGTGCAAACCGCTGGATTCGATCTTTTTCAGCGCGGTCTCGGCCGAACCGAGGGCCCGGAGGCTCCCCGAAGTCAGACCAACCCAATCCCAATGGATTGGAGCCAGTTCCGCCTTTGCATGAAGCCGCTCGGTAGCCTTCTGCTCCACCAGTGAGTGAAACTCCCCTCCCTCTAGCCAATGCACAAGAAGCACCACCACGATGGCCAACATGATCCAAGCCAAGTTCAATGGGACAATCCAGTAAAGGTGTCTAAATCTGTAACTGGATTTTGCCATTTCTTTACCTCCCGGACGCCGAGCGTTCATTCAAGCTGTCGCAGACAGGGCAGCGGAGAAGGTCGGCGGTCGATCCGTCGGTGTAGCGCGAACTGCAGATCCTGCAAAAAACGCGGTTCCGGGAGATGATATTGGCATGGCGTTTGCGGATAATCTCGTAACCTATCCAGAGGATCAAAACACCCGCCAGAAAAAGGGCCAAATAAACGCAGACAAACCACGAGAGCGTGATGGGAATCATGGCTTGGCTGAGGGATAAATGGGGGGAGTGGATGCCGTGGGCACGACTAAGGTGGCGTCGGCACCCCAGAGCACAAGGACACGCCCCCACGAGATTGACCCTATGGACTTGGAATTGGACTTTGGCTGGGGCTGAAAGCGCCTAGCCATGATCCAAACACGGGCCGCCTCGTCGCTGGCCGCGTCGCCGGAGGATTCCATCAATACACAATGCACGGGCATTCCCTCTGGGCTCACGCCCACTTCGTAGACTGATGGATGGATGACCCTCGCCATAGCGACTGGAAAAGAAGAGGAAGCAGAGTCCTCCACCGGATGTCGTGCCGAAAGCTCGTCTTCCCATCGGACAACTGTGGTGGACTGGGTGCCGTTCACGCTTAATAGAAGCGATGCCGGAGTCTTTGTTTCATGGGCCCCCCGTTGGGACATTCGCTGGAGCGGAGCTATCAGCGGGGGTAGGGAGGGCTCAATCCTAGGTATGGGCTCACTGCGTAGCGGCAACAATGCTGGAGGAGGCTCTTCGTAGCTCGGCCTGTATTTCAGCGGGGGCAGGGAGGGTAAGGCTGCTCGCGTAGCACGGAGGGGAGAGAAAACTGCAGGATCATTGGCTTCCAGCCAAGGCGCCAACTGATGCGCGGCTTCACTGTCAGGCGGCAAAAAGTAAAAAAGCGGCGCCTCCGGTGTTTTCTCGGAAGGTACCACGTAGCTGATCGAGAAGAGTACCATCATCAGGGTCTGCAGGATTCCCGCTCCCAGAATGCAAAGCGGAAGCATCAGCCGTGGTGCCTGACGGATCGGCCATTCGAAAGCGAGTTGGGCTAAATGCGCCAACTCTCTCAGCTCCCGAGAAGCAAGGGGGCCCTTCGGAAGCAGGGGAATCCGCCGCGTCATGACGGACCAGAGCCAGTGGCAAGGACAACGGTGAAGCCGCAGCGCGCCCCGATCGTCATGATCTGAAGCAGGAGATCGTAGGGGGCAAGTCGGTCGGCCTTGATAATGAGGCTACCGGTTCTGGGTGCCTTGCGGAGTGATGTTTCCAGCTCCGCTGCGGTGACTACCTGGCGGTCATAATAGATCTGCGGCAGAGGCGCTCCCGTCACGCTGACCACTTGAGGATCCTGCTGAGGAAGCAGAAGAAACGGCGAGTCGGGAACCCTCAGCGCGATTCCCGGCTGGAGCATGAAATACCCGCCCAACAGCAGGAAAAAAACGAGGCTCAACAGCGTGCCGAGCGCCGGGGCCATCAGCAGCAGCACATCTCCCGCTCCCTTGCTGCGGGGAAGCCTCATCCGTTAGCGGGGTCATGCCGCCGGTCGGCGGCATCCACAAGCAGGTTTACAATCTCGATACCCGCCCGCTCCATGTCATGGATGATGTCATTCACCCTCGCGGTTAGGTAACTATGTCCAATGTAGGCTGGTATCGCCACACCGAGCCCGGCAGCTGCATTGAGCATACTCTCATAGACACCGTGGGCGAGTTCCGTTGCCGTTGCATAGCCGCCATGTGCCGAAAGAATCAGGAAAGCATCTAGTAGTCCGAGGATAGTACCAAGCAGACCGAGCAGGGGCGTAACATACGCAAGTGTCGCGAGAATCGGTAGATTCCGCTCAAGCTTCGGGATCTCTAGGAGCGCGGCGTCTGTGGTTAGTGACTGCAGGACACCTCGCGCGGCACTGGGCCTCAGCAGCGCGGCCTGCAGAACACGGGCCGCCGGGCCATGGCTCGCGGAGGATTCGGCGAGCGCCTCATCGACACGATCATTGTGAATCAGCAGTGCAAGGCCGCCGAGCAGCTCTCCGACCCTGATGGTGGCTTTGTGGAGAAAGACCAGGCGTTCGAAGAAGACCCCCAGAGCCACCACGCTGCAGAGCAGAATGATCCACATAAGGGGCCCGCCTTTTTGCAAGAGTTCAAGCATGGAAAAATACTAGTTAAAGGTTGAAAGCATTAAAAAGGTTAAAGGTTTATAGAATGGATCTTGCCGCCCCTCAGATCGGCAGACTCGCTTGTGCGGAGGGACCGCTTGGGAGTGCCTCGGCATGGGAGAGATGGCCAAGCATTTCCTGCAGACGTTCGCGCACCCCCGGGAGGAATCCACGGTCAGCATGGAGGACTAGTAGGCAGAGCTCGTTGTTGTGGAGGAAGCTCAGGGCCCCCTGTTCCGCATGGAGTGTCACCCCGGGCACATTCCCGAGACCCATCTTGGAAGAGGACTCTCGGATCTGGGCTAGCATCGTCATGGCCTGAGCACTCAGTGTCTGAAGATCAATTCCGGGAGGGGTGTTTGAGGCGCAGACCACCTGGTCTCCGTGTGCCAGGATACAGGCCCGCAGGCCCGGAAGCTGGCCCGCCATAGCGATGACGCGATCCATGGTGAGCTTCTCCTCGGTCATGAAGAGGGCCTGCAACGCAGCGGGATCGGCAAGCTGATCGAGGGGATCGAGCTTCCAGAGCGGCTCAAGGGTAAGAGCCTCGGGTGTCTCGGCGACGTCGTCGGATAAAATCACGAGCCTCTGTTCCTCAGGCGCCGGCTTGACAAAAACATTCCGGCGAAAGATCGGCAACGAGGCGAAGAATCCCCGCTTGACTGCCACGGCTGGCACCAACTCCTGAGCTTCTTTTTCCCCATGGAACTTTACACCATGCTTTTCCAAGGTCGTGGGCACTTCGGGCTGATTGGTCGAAACCACCTCGGCCTCGATCGCTGTGATAGAAGATTTTTCTTTGGGGTCAACCGCGGTGGGAACAGTCACTACGGATGCTTTACCCCGTGAGCTCTCCCTGCATTCCGTTGGAACCTCTTCAAACCTTGTTACCAAGCGGTAATAAAGCGCCACCCATCCGGCAGGGAGATTCAGTTGCTCTGAACGGTCTCCACCTTCGGGCACTACGACCAGATCGGGTAGAAGATCGTTGAGCTGGCCAAGCGAGAGACGCGGTGTATTCCCCGCGAGCAAATCCCGGCAAGGCAGGTTGACCTTTCGGCCGCTGAGTTCTTCGGCAGACGTTTCCTTGCAGAACTGAGCCGGAAGCCTAGCCATCAACTCCGACAGGGGCACGGAGATCATGTCCGGTGCTTCCTCAAAGAAACGATGGCAGGGCGCCGAGTGTGTGCTGGATGCGATGGCCACCCTCTGATCCTCCTGAAAGTGAGGCCCCTCCGCAACCGAGAATCTACGATCCAGAATCTTCTTGCCCCGGAAGCGCCGTCTCTCCGAAATGAGCAGATGGACTTGAATCTCAAATTCGATGACCGCGGCCTGATTCCCGCGATTGTGCAGGAGAGTGCCGAAGCCGGCGGACGCGTTCTCATGATGGCCTGGATGAACGAGGACTCGCTCAAGCATTCCGTGGAGACTGGCTACATGCACTACTGGAGCCGCTCCCGTCAAAATCTCTGGAAGAAAGGCGAGTCAAGCGGCCACACGCAGCGGATTCTGCGTTGGTTCGTCGATTGCGACCGCGACACTCTCCTCTTCGAGGTCGAGCAACACGGCGGCGCCTGCCACACTGGATTCGCCAGCTGCTTCTATGTCGAGCTCGACAAGGCGGGGAACGATCTTCCGCCGCAGGAAGAGCCGCTCTTCAGTCCCGACAGCGTCTACAAAGCTTAAGGTTTTTCATCGGATGTTGCTTCAGGGCCTCTCCCTTCATCTTTCAAACTTCATAATTCATCCTTTCCTTCTCCGATGACTCCCTACCTGCGTCTTCTCAATCTCGTCCTCGATCACGGGACACGAAAGGATGACCGCACCGGTACCGGTACCCTCTCGCTCTTTGGTGCGCAGGAGCGCTTTGACCTGACCAAGGGATTTCCCCTGCTCACCACCAAGAAGCTTCATCTCCGCTCCATCATCCATGAGTTACTCTGGTTTCTGAAGGGCGACACCAACGTCGGATACCTCAAGGAAAACGGGGTCACCATCTGGGACGAGTGGGCCGATGCGAACGGCGATCTCGGGCCCGTCTACGGCGCTCAATGGCGCAGGTGGCGTACCCCCGAGGGTGGCGAGCTCGACCAGATCGCCCGCGTCGTCGAGGACTTGAAAAAGAATCCCGACAGCCGACGTCATATCATCAGCGCCTGGAATCCCGGGGAAATTGACAAGATGGCTCTGGCCCCCTGCCACGCCCTCGTCCAGTTCTACGTGACGAATGGGGAACTCAGCTGCCAACTCTACCAGCGCAGTGCCGATCTCTTCCTAGGCGTCCCCTTCAACATCGCCTCCTACGCACTGCTCACGATGATGATCGCTCAGGTCTGCGGGCTGAAAGCCAAGGAATTCATCCACACCTTCGGTGACCTCCATCTCTATGTGAACCACCTCGAGCAGGCCCGCCTCCAGCTCACGCGCGAACCGCGCCCACTCCCGCAGATGCTACTCAATCCCGCTGTGAAGAACTTGGAAGATTTCCGCTACGAGGACTTCACGCTAGAGGGGTACGACCCGCACCCCGCGATCAAAGCCCCGATCGCTATCTGAAGATGAGAGTTATCCCGCAGAGGCGCAGAGGCGCAGAGAAGGGATCCGAGAAAATCTTCTTATTTATTTTATTCCTCCGCGCCTCTGCGCCTCTGCGGGACATCAATCAGCTCAGCTTTTCCTGCAAATGATAAAAGCCATCGTCGCAATGGCGGAGAACCGGGTGATCGGGAATGCTGGCACGATTCCGTGGCACCTTCCCGAGGATTTCAAATTCTTCAAGGCGACCACCATGGGCCATGCGATCCTCATGGGTCGCAAAACCTACGAGTCGATCGGCAAGCCACTCCCCGGACGGGAAAACATCGTCCTCTCCCGCACCATGCCAGAGACACCGGGCATCACCATTGTGCACTCCGTGGAGGAGATCCAAGAGCCGACCGACGGACGCGACCTCTTCGTGATCGGCGGAGAAGAGATCTATCGACTCCTTCTCCCAAGGATCCAGGAACTCTACGTCACCAAAGTCCCCCAAACCATCGAGGGCGATACCCACTTCCCCGAATTTGAATCACAGTTCGATGCAGGAACTAACGTCTTGGAAACCAACGACTTAACCGTGTGGAAGTATTGTGCAACGCAAGGCTCTTAGGCTGTAGACTATTAGACTTTTAGGCAAATCAGCTTCTAGCTCAGTTCCTCGAAGCGCCGCTTGATCTCTCTACTCTCGCCTGAGTTATGCAAAAGTATTTGTGTCTAATTTATTTAGCCATCCCGTGGTTGCACCTAGGCGCGGGAGGGAAGGCGTAGTAGTCCTACGGCGACCGAGCGGCAACAACGCCCCGAGCTAAAAGCGCCAGCCGCTTCTAATCGCGAGTCTGGCGGGGGATCACTTTTAAAGTCTGCGGCTCCATCTTGCCGATTGAATTTGCAGGTAGCACTCCCCTCCAAGACGTATTCGGATAAATAATCGTATCTCGGCCGATGATGGAGCCGGGACTGAGAACCGAGTTACAGCCGATCTCGGCGCGGTCGCCTATGATGGCACCGAACTTCCGAAGGCCCGTCGGAATAATTACTTCGGCGGTTTTCACGGTGACCGGCTGATGGTCGAGGCGGACATTGGAGAGGATGGCTCCGGCACCGAGGTGTGCCTTGTGACCTAGGATGGAGTCGCCGACGTAGTTGAAGTGAGGGATCTGTGCCTCGTCGAAGATGAGGCAGTTCTTGAACTCGCAGGAGTTGCCCAACACGACGCCGTTGCCTACCACAACATTCTCGCGGATGTAGGCTCCGTTGCGGATCTCACAATTCTCGCCGATCCATGCGGGACCTTTGATCATGGCTCCTTGCTCGATGATGGTTCCGGCTCCGATATAGACCGCTCCGCTGATGAACGGCTTGCCGATCAGCTTGCCATAGATGCCGGGCTTGAGGCGGAACTGGAGATAGGTCGAGATCTTTGCGATTGCCTCCCAAACATTGGTCACATTCTCAAAGATGACACTGTGCTCGGTGCGGTCGAGATCGAGGAGGGTGTCGGGGGTGAACATCGAGGAAAGGATGAATTATGAAGGATGAATTATGAAAGAACGGAATACATGATTTCCCGCAGAGGCGCGGAGACGCAGGGAGAAATTAAGGGGTGTATTTATTTCTTTTCTCTGTGCCTCTACGCCTCTGCGTCTCTGCGCGAGTTTTTTCAATCAGTTTTTGCTGATCCGTTGCCCATCCTTCGTATCCTTCACGGTCCAGCCAAGTGCGGCGATCTGATCCCGGATCTCGTCACTCTTCTGCCACTCCTTCGCATCGCGCGCGGAAGCGCGAGCAGCGACCAGTTCTTCCACTTCTGATGGGATTATGAGGACAGCGTCCGGCTCCAAGGCTAGAACGCCGTCAACGCGGATCAGCCAGTTTAGCAGTCCGCGCGCTTGTGAGGGAGTGAGTTTCTCCTCATTCACTTGATCCATCCGACGGTTGCTCTCGCGCAGAGTCTCGAAGAGAACGGCCAGCGCACTGGAAATATTCAGATCATCATCCAGCGCCACGAAGAATTCTTCGGTTGCTGGATCGGGTAACTCCGCTTCCTGTACAGAATCTGCTGCTTCAATGAGTCTCTCCCTCCAAGCATCGAGGCGTCCGAGTGCAGTGCGTGCGGCGCCCAACCCATCCATTGTGAAGTTCAGTGCTCCGCGGTAGTGAACGGAGATCAGCGCATAGCGTACTTCGCGGCCGGTCCACCCCTTCTCAAGCAGATCGCGTAGCGTGAAGAAGTTCCCTGCCGATTTGGCCATCTTGGAGCCCTCGACCATGAGATGCGCGCAATGCATCCAGTAGCGGACGAACGGTCCCTGCCCATGGCCGGCACACTCGCACTGGGCAATCTCGGCCTCGTGATGGGGGAAGATGTTATCGACCCCACCGCAGTGGATGTCGATGGTCTCGCCTAGCAGCCCCGTCGCCATGGCGCTGCACTCGATATGCCATCCGGGACGACCCTTCCCCCAGGGGCTTTCCCAGCCAACGGATCCATCCTCGGGCACCCATGCCTTCCAGAGAGCGAAGTCGGCGACTGCCTCCTTGTCGTATTCGTCGCTGGCAACGCGTTGGCCCGGTCGCTGGTTCTCAAGATCGACGTGGGCGAGCCTTCCGTAATTCGGAAAGGAGGCGATACGGAAATAAACCGACCCATCTTCGACTTGGTAGGCGTGCCCCTTCTCCATCAGGGTCCCAATCATCGCGATCATGCGTGCGATATGCGCCGGATCGGTCGCCTCAGGGTAGGCCTCGGCAGGATGTAGGCGCAGTGTCTTGGCATCCGCAAAGAAGGCCTCCTTGAAGGGCCGTGTGTAGTCATTGAGCGCGATCTCAGCCGCGTGCGCGCCACGGATCGTCTTGTCATCGACGTCGGTGAGATTCATCACCCGGCGAACAACAAATCCACGCTCCTGAAGGTGGCGCTGGAGCAGATCTTCGAAAACGTAGGCCCGGAAGTTGCCGATGTGGGCGTAGGCGTAAACCGTCGGCCCACAGGTGTAGAGCGAAAGGGTCTTCCCCTCGCCCGCACGGGGAGTGATTTCCTCCAGGCTCCGGGAAAGTGTGTTGAGTATCTGCACGGTTGCCATCGGCATGAATCAATTTACGGGCTATTCGGGAGGAGTTTCCACGGATGCGGTCGCCATCGCCGCGATCCCTTCGCCGCGTCCCAAGAATCCCAGGCATTCGTTGGTGGTCGCCTTGACGCCGACGCGCGAGGCAACCAGCCCGAGTGATTCGGCGATGCGCGCTCTCATCTGCTGAACATAAGGGCCGATCTTGGGTTCCTCTGCGACCAGCGTGGAATCGACGTTGATGATTGTCGCTCCTGCCTCAACTAGGATCACGGCGACACGCCGTAGAATTTCCAAACTGGAGATGCCGCGAAGGGATGGATCGGTATTAGGAAAGTAATGCCCGATGTCCTGCAGGCCCGCCGCCCCGAGCAGAGCATCGGCGATCGCGTGACAGAGGACATCCGCATCGGAGTGACCCGAAAGGGTAAGTCCCTGCGGGTGGCGAAGCGTCACGCCGCCAAGTACGAGCAGTCTCTCCGGATCTAACTGCTCAAGCCGATGTACATCATAGCCGATGCCGCTGCGGGTGATCATGTTTTGGGAGATAGTAGGTGGGAGCTAGGATCCAGGCGATACGCGTTGGGGAAAATACAAAGATGCATCTGAAAGCAGGAGGTCGGCAAGGTCTGTGGTGACTGTGGTGTCTCTGCTGATTGATGCTACAGGTTTATCTTTCTCCGCGCCTCTGCGCCTCTGCGCCTCTGCGCGAGATTAAAGATTAAAGATGCGTGAAGGCAATTCCTCCGCCACAGGCGACGCAGGAGTACTTGTCAGCGATCGTGTCATGGGGCCTCAGGTCGACCTTGCCGCCGGCGAGCTCTACCATGAGCATTCCTGCTGCAATGTCCCAGAGACTGATCTGACTCTCGATGTAGGCGTCGAGGCGGCCACTGGCCACATAGGCGATGTCGAGCGCGGCGCTTCCCATCATACGGGTCTTGCGTGCGGAACGCATCATCTGACCCAGAATAGGGAGTCCCTTCTCGATGGCGGTTTCAGTCTTCGAGACTCCCACGGCGACGATCGCATCGGAGAGCTTGGTGCGGCTGCTTACACGGATCGGGCGTCCATTCAGTGTGACGCGACCAGTGTTACGCGAGGCGACCCACATTTCATCGGTCATTGGCTGGTAGATCACACCTGTCGTGAGTACCCCGTCGTGACGATGCGCGATGGAAACCGCGAAATGCGGAATGCCGTAGAAGAAATTCACCGTGCCGTCGATCGGATCGATGATCCACTGATCCGCGGCTGTCTGGTCCCCGCGGATCCCCTCTTCGCCATAGATCGCATGGTCGGGAAAGGTTCCCAGAATCAGCGACTCGATCAGCGCCTGCGATTGGCGGTCGAGCTCGAGTTTGATGTCGTGAGCCTCAGCAGAGTCCACATTGAGTTCCTTCTCAAAATGTCCCCGGATCATTCCACCGGCTGCCAGGGCCGCGTCACGTGCGGTAGTAAGTAACAGTTCGTCCATCTAGAATTCAGTAGCGGAGTAAGCGGAGGGATGAAACCTGAAACTTGAAACCTGATGAAATAGCGTCTTCGTGATGAAGGCGAATCGACTCTTCTACTCCTGGTTTTAATAACACCGATGGACGTGTGATCAAAAAATTGGGGGAAGCGTTTATGGCGCTTCCCCCAAGTTCTAGCTCGTCGCCGAAAGGTTGTTCCGGCGGGAGGGACTTACTTCTTTTTTGCGACGGCCTTCTTGACGGCTTTCTTTGCAGGAGCCTTCTTGACGACCTTCTTGGCAGGTGCCTTCTTTGCAACGGCCTTCTTCACCACCTTCTTGGCGGGTGCCTTCTTTACAACTTTCTTTGCTGGTGCTTTTTTCTTAATGGGCATTTCAATCCACCTCCTTTGTTCCGCATGCGCGGCGTATGTGAAAAGTTTGTGAATAAGTCACTGCTGAATGTGAATAAGTCGCCCGTTGATATGCGTCAACGGATTTTCTGAAAAAGTTTCGCCCCATTTCCCTCACCCTCGTGAGGAAAGTCTCATCACTTACTTGGCCGCGAGAATTTTCTCCGCGTCTGCGATGATCTCCGACACCTCGGCCAGTCTTCCAAGCCCTTCGTACCCGCATGCCAGCATGCCTTCCGCCGGCCCGACAAATGAGGCTCCGCGTGTGAGGAGTATCTCCGCATTCATCATGGTCGCGGGATGCTCCCACATCTTTCCATTCATCGCCGGCGCGATGAGAAGAGGCGCGCGCGTGGCAAGTGCGACCGATCCCAGCGCATCATCCGCAAGTCCATGAGCGAGGCGTGCGAGCGTATTCGCGCTAGCCGGCGCGATCAGCAGCAGATCCGCGCGATCCGCCAACTCGATATGGCCTGGCTTCCAGGCTCCTGAATTTTCCTCAGAGAGATCACACAGCACCGGATTGCGCGAGAGCGTGGCGAGTGTGAGAGGTGTGATGAATTCGGTGGCCCTGTGCGTCATCACGACGAAGACATCGTGGCCCGCGTTGCGGAGTTGGCTGACAATCTCCGCTGCCTTATACGCAGCGATCGATCCGGTCACACCCAGGACGATCGTTTTTCTCCGGCCGTTAGCTGATTCTTTCCCTGCGTTTTCCATCGTCTCCATAATGGTCAGTCCACATTTTCCGTGACGACGGACATGCGGCGGCTGAGGTAACGCTCGGCGCGCATGACAGCCCGGAACTTCTCGATGTTCTCCTCCATCGAGCCGCTGATAATCGTGTAGCGGTAATCGCGCCAGCATTCCATCTCGCGGGCGGCGTTGCTCATCCGGATCTCGACCTGCTCGGACGTCTCCGTGCCACGGCGCATGAGACGCCGGCGGAGCTCGTCAAGATCGGGGGGCATGATAAAGACATCGGCAAGGGCCTCGAGAATGATGGGATCTCCGCAAGCACGGATGTTGTCGACGCCGTGGGTGTCGATGTCGAGAAGCACGTCGATGCCGTTCTTTAGATTTTCGAGCACGGGTCCCTTCAGCGTGCCGTAGTGGTTGCCGTGGACCTCGGCATGCTCCAGAAATTCTCTCGCATCGAGACGCCGTGTGAATTCCTCACGGGATAGGAAGTGGTAATCTTCCCCATTGATTTCCCCGGTCCTGGGTGCACGCGTCGTGCAGGAGACGGACCAGACGAAGTCGGGCTTCTGCCGCAACGTCGTGCAGAGCGTCGTCTTCCCTGCACCTGAGGGTGCGGAAATGACGAAGAGGATGCCGGAACGCCGAAAGTGATGGGATGGATTATTCACGCGGATTACTCGAGATTAGCGACTTGTTCTCGGATTCTATCAAGTTCTGCCTTGGATTGCACGACCCGTTGGGAGATGGCCGCATCGCCGGCCTTGTTTCCGAGCGTGTTGAACTCACGGAACATCTCCTGGGCTAAATAGTCGAGCGTCCTGCCGGCCTGCTCAGAACTTTCCAACGATTCTCTGCACTGCACGAAATGGCTCTCCAGTCTCGTCAACTCCTCGGTGATGTCGCTGCGCTCGGCCATGAAGGCGAGTTCGCGGGCGAGCGCTGGATCATTCGCAGGTAAAGGAAGTCCCAGCTCCTCCAAGCGGGCCTTCAGGTGATCGCGCCGCTGACGTAGCACGGCAGGGACGCGGATACGAATGGCCTTAGCTGCGGACTCCAAGAGCTTGATGCGCTTGAACAAGTCCGTGACGAGGTGAGCCCCCTCCTTCTTTCTCATCACGATCATTCGATCCAACGCCTCAACGAGAGCCGTCTGAAGCACAGGTAAGAGAGTATCCGTATCCGGAGAGTCCTCCGTGCCGTTTCTCAGGACGCCGGGGGATCGGAGCAATAGCTCCAGAGAGATCTGCCCGGGTAGTGACAGCTCCGCCTGAAGCTCCTGTAGCTCCTGAAGCGTACGGCGCGCTGCTTGCTTATCGACAACGCCCTGCGTGCTTTCCGGCCCTGCGGCATTCTCCAGCAGAACCATGACGTTGATACGCCCGCGACCGATTCTTTTTTGAATCACTTCCCGAAGCTTGGGCTCAAGCGCTGCAAGTGGCTTCGGCAGCGAGAGCACGATCTCGAGACCTTTCCGGTTTACCGAGCCACACTCCACGGTGAGTCGCCATCCTTCGGCCAGTGCGTTGCCCCGGCCATGTCCTGTCATGCTTTGCATAAGTTTTTATTGTTGAGCGGTTCCTCCCCACGAAAGGCTCCAAATCCAAGGTGCTCCGTAGAAACCGAGGGCGGCTGGTTGGTAGTTGCCTAGCCGGGAGGTCACCCATCCAGTGGCCGGAAGAGGAAAAAGCAGGTTCTGTCGGCACCACGATGTTTCCTGCAACAAGAGGCTCTTCATCTGTGCGGGACGGCCTGCCATGGTCATCAAAAGATCTGGTGAGCTGATACCCTGCAATCCTTCAAAAGCTATCGTCGGAGCAGAAAGAGTGCCACCCAAGGAAAGGATGCAGATGCCCTCCTTGGTCAGTCCATAAGCATTTTCTCCCGAAAGCGTGCCACGCGAAGCCTCCAGCATTATGCGAGCTTGCGGCACGACAAAGGTGCTGCAAGGGAGGCTAAGTTCTACATTCTTTGCCTCGATCTTTCCTGAAAATGAGGGCGCAAGAGCCGCGCCACCTGCATGCACATCTAGGGATATGCTCGTGTCGGATACTGGATTCAACGTCACCATCCCATCCGTCTTGAGTGCGACGTCGATTTGCAGACCTTTCAGGTTGTTTTCTTTTCCTTGATCGTGGGTTCCTGCGCTAGCTTGTGAGAGAAGAGTGCACGCAGGGGGAGCGAAGGCTGGTGTTAGGTTTGCACGTGGGATGCCTGAGAGACTGTGCAGCCTCATCGATCCGCTCAAAACAGGAGATTGATCACCTGTTACACCGAGTGCCAGATCGGTATCTGCAAGGGCATCAATGCCACCAACCAGCGACAACGGCAGATTGTTTCCCATCAATCGAAGCGTTCCTTTCCAAGGGAGGTTTCCCCATTCGAGAGATCCGGAAAGCGTCACCGGCTTGCCATGGTAGACGGCGCTTCCAGGACCGAATGACGCCTTGGTCGTGGCAAGCGTCATCGGCAGCGACAGGTGCTCAAGATTTTGTGCACCGAAGAGATGTCCTTCCTCGGCTTCTAGCAGAAGGCTACCTTCGGATGCCGGCTGTTTCCATGTTCCGGAGAAACTGATTTTCCCATCAAGACGGGCCTTCTTAAGGGGCCATGCTTCCAACCTCACGAGGCTAGCCCACCCGTCCAGGGGGACGTGTTGCAAGACTGCGGATCCACGGATTGGCTGATCGCCATTCCCTATTCTAAGGGTTCCCTGATCCTTGACCAAAGAAAGCGGCATTTCCAACTCCACGGCTAATGGCGAGGAGGATGCCGTTTCCTGAAGAATCTTTACCTTGGCTTTCCCTTCCCCGGCTTCCAAGGAGAGTGACAGATCCGCTGTTGGTCCACCCTGCTTGGGTGAGAAATTGCGGATACTCATTGAGGCATGCAAGTCCGGTTTTGCAGGCGTGCCCGTAGCGGAGATCGTTCCATCAAGGCTTCCTACAAAAGGAACTTCTTGGCCAAAAAGGCCGGCAATTTCCTCGGCCTTGATTCCCTGGAGAGCGAGGTTAATCCCGAGTGACCCGTCCATCACGATGGTCTTGAGCGCGTCGCCGCTTTGCCAAAATTCCGTGGCATTGAACGGGAGCGACAGTTCGCCTTTCACAAGAGGTAACGGCTTGCCATCGCGAGTCGCCACAATGTCAGTGGCCCGGAAGGCGTTGGTTGTCGCTGAAAGTTTCATGGCAAGTGACAGGTCCTCCTGCTTGAAATTGGCCTTGGCGAATTCCACTTTCCCCGGTGCGTAAGTTCCCTCAAAGGTTCCGGACATGCCGGTGGTCGTCCACTTGCTCACCCAGCCGTTGACATGGGTCTGAAACGATCCGGTGTGAACTTCTGCGGAGCCCTCTCCTTGCCAGTTAAACTTCACTCCTCCACCCCCGATGACGGTGGCTGTGGTAAGTCCTAACTGGGAAAGTCGCTTTGTCAGGTCGTGGACATCGCCTTCCGCCTCGGCCGTGTAAGCATGGGGGCGGCTGTTTGCGACCTTACCGCTAAGATACAGGTGATCTCGTCCGCTCCATGCCTCGAGGGCGGTCAGCTGGGTCTGATCACCGGCGAAGATCACGCATCCTTTCATCCAGTCCAGTGGCAATTTGCGGATGATCATGCCTGTCCCGGTGATATTGCAGTATCCTTCAGCCTTGTTCTCGGCGCCTTGAACCTCTCCCTCGAGAGCCATTCCTCCACCCAGCTGGGAAAACTGGGGGCCAATCAATCCAGCCAGCGCACTGGCATCCTCAAGCTCGGCATGAAAGCTCGCGGTAAAAGGGGCCCGGAGCGCCGCGTGCCAATCTGCAGGGAGATGGCTTTGTCCCGATGCCGTTACTTCATTCTCCTGTTGCTGGAGATGGAGTTCGGAAAGGGTGAGGTTGCGGCCCGTAAGCGTCGTGACTAACCGGAGAGTCTCCCAACCCTTTCCTTCCCAATGGAAGTCGCGGGCAATGAGGCGCAACGAGCTGTCGGCATCCACCGGGTTTGCGAGATCGCCACGGAACGTAAACCGCGCTTGGCTGATAAATCCGGTCGCCTTTTTTTCGCCCTTCATCAGTTCATGGAAGGCCTCCAGCGATAGACCTTCGCCCACCAGCGTCAGCTCGAGTTGGTAGGAATTCATCGACGTCCGCACGCTGCCGTCACCCCTCAGCATGCCTCGGCCAGCGGTTCCCATGATGCCGAAATCGACACCACCGGACACCGGTCGGAGAGACGATTCCTTAAGAAGGATATCCTGGCCCAGGTCGAGCTCCCCCAGACGAAGTACTCCATCCTCCCAAGCAGCGGGGGCAGAAGCCTTGGGCAAAACTCGGTGCCAAGTACCGAGATCCAAAGACCCATCGGCATAAGAAATCCTGCCGGCCCAGCGGTCTGGCAAACGAAGTGTCAGGCCATTCACCGCCAGCCGGTGTTGATCTCCGATCATGACCAAGTCAGCAGACCCCAGAGCGAAGGAAGAGGAAGGAAGGAAAAAGGTGGTATGCACCAAGGGCTGTATACCCCAGCGCAGTGGCTTCTTAAGTGGCTTTGCGGTGCGTGTGCTCGTTCGGGTATCCAGTAGCACCTTGGTCTTGCCCACCATCATCTCTCGGATTAACGCCTTTGGTTTCCCATCGGTGAAGCGAAGCAGATTCTTCATCGAGACAAGGCGCACCCCAACCCAGTCGGTCTTGATGCTGCTTCGGTGATCTAGCGGGCCAAATAGCCATGTAACTCCCCGGGCTTGGATCCATCCATTCTCTGCAACCGCGAGCTGATCGATATGCAACTCCCCGCCACATTCCCAAGCAACCATCTCAAGACCACCCCGGAGCAAGCCGCAGACTGCGGGCTTGAAGAAAAACCAGCTCGCAATTCCTAAGGCCAGCAAGATCAACGTTCTCCATGCCGTGGGTGTTCCGGACATGGCGGGGGGATGCTCCGGAACCTCGGTGTTTTTGTAACGGGGCGGCATGAGGGATTGATACGTTGGGGGACGAAGTATGCCTGCTCCCGGCTCGCTTGACCCGCGAAAATAATGAGTCTTGGCGTTCTCGCTCTAAAAGATACAGGCCGCCGCACCAATGGTACGACGGCCTGTTGTTCCCCCCAGAACAATCTTTCGATAAGCCCAACTTATAGCATTTTCTCTCCCGCGCAAGTTCTTTTTAAAAGAAATTCTTCTCACCACATCTTCCAGAGAGAAGAGAGTCCCTCACCTGTGCCCCCCATATCTCTCTGTTATCTCTCTTTTATCATTCCATTCTAAGAGCAGAAGCGGGTGGTATGGATGAAGCTCGGAGTGCCGGGATGAATCCCGCAAGAAGCGCAGCGCCCGTCATCCAAACCGGGAGTAGCGCGATATCGCGCCAAGGATAGGCAAGATCAATACTCCATCCGAAGAAGGCCTTGTTGATCACCCATGTCAGAACCAAAGCAAGGGCTGCCCCGCTCACGATTCCCACCAGACTGGCCAATAATCCGATCAGTGAGGCCTCGGCAAGTATCACACGCACAATCTGTCCTCGGGAAGCGCCGATAGCCTTGAGCACTCCCAGCTCACGCGTCCTCTCCATGACCAGAATGCCGAGCGTAAGCATTACCCCTCCGACTGCGACGGCTATCGAAATGGTTTTGAGCACGGCCGTTACCGCAAATGTCTGGTTGAAGATCTCCAGAATACGGGCCTTCAGGGAATGGTTGCTGTAACAGATGAAGGCCTCCTTACCCCCGAAGGCAGAGAAAAAAGCCGTGCTGGCCTCTTCCCTGATCTTGTCGGGTGTTCCGGGCTCAAACACAATCGCCAAGGAGTGCACGCCTTGGGCTCCCCATACCTTGGCAAAATAATCCGCCCCGATCATCGCTATGCCTCGGTCGCGGGTGTAATCGCGGTAGAGGTCGATCACGGGCAGCGAGAGTGGCCCCTTGGGCCCGGAAAGTACCAGCGTGTCGCCGGGTCCGAGTTTCAGCCTGCGTCCCAGACTCTCCGAAAGAGCGATACCCTGGCCACTTTCCAAGGCCCTTGTTTTCTGGGCAACTTTACCATGCAGAAAATCGATGGAGCCTCGCGCTGGCCCCGAGACCACACCGAGCGTTACTTGCTCTCCCTTGACGCTCCGAGCCTCCACTTCGCGGAACGTACCCACAGCTGAAACAGCAGGCCGCGTCCTCCACCAGTCGGCCGCCGTTTCGGGCATCGTGTGCTCTAGCCCCAGCAGTTCGTTGGCCGCGGGTGCGACAAAGAGATCCGCCGTCAACGTCCTTTCCGTCCATGCAATCACACTGCCGCGAAAGGAGTGAATCATGACACTGATACCGACCGTCATCGCGGCGGCGGCGGCTAGAGCCGCGATTGTCGGCGCCGTCCGGTGCAGTGACCTCATAGTCTGCTCCAAGGCGATCCTAAGGATGGCCCCTCGCGTCCAGAGAGGCCGGGTCAAAATCCGCCGTAACAGCCCCGCCGCCGTAATCGCCACCATCGGAACCATCAACGAAAAACCTGCAAGGACAAAAAAAGCGGCGCCAAATCCGAGCAGGGCTACACCTCCGAACAGTGCTCCGAGTGAGCAGAGAAGTCCCAGTAAAAGAACGCCCATTCCGCAGAATGTCAGCGGTACGGCGGGCATGGGAAAGATCTCCGGCGCTGTTCCCGGATGGAGTACCTTTGTAGGATCGACCGCCGCGGCCTGGCGGGCGGGTATCCAGGCGGCTACCAAGGAGGCCAAGACTCCGGCGACCATGCCGGCGAGGGCTTCCAGCGGTGAAGGCCAACCGCCGTGGGCATCGACCGGAAGGTAAAGGGCCGTCACTGTCTGAGCCACTGGTGCGGCGAGAATGCCGGCAATAAGGGGCGAGATCAGAATACCGAGCACGGATCCAATCAGTCCGCTGATCGCCGCTTCCACGAGAACCATGGCAAGGATCATTGGCCTTCCTGTCCCTAGGGCCCGGAGGATCCCGAGCGAAACGCGGCGGCGTACCACGGAAGCGGCGGCCGAATTGCCGACAAAGAACATTCCGACCATCAAGGAAACAAGGCTCAGGGCCGTGAGGTTGAGCCGGAACGCCGCGAGCATAATGTCGACTTGCTGGGTTCGCCGTGCCGGTGGCTGAACGGTTACATCCGCATGTAGAAGTCGCTGCAACCGGTCGATGACAGCCTGCTTCTCCTCGGGGTTAATCTGCTTGATCAAGATGGCGCTTAGGTAGCCCACCTCTCCCACCCACTCCTGGGCAGTCGCAAGATCCATTGCAGCAACCCCTCCTCGCCCTTCTGCAGAGGCGTCATCTGTATGAATTACCTGTCCCATGATGAGGCACCGCGGCGGTCCGGCACCTTGGAGACGGATCGAATCGCCCTGCTTGAGATGGTGCCGTCCGGGGAAATCTCTCAGTACAGCAATTGATGAGACCTCTCCAAGCCACTCCGCAAGATTGCCCACCCCTTCTTTACCAGCTTCGTTTCCTGTGGCTTGGGTTCGGCTTTGGGCTTGGTCTCCTAAGGATGGTGTGAGGGAGAGCAGTCCTGCTGCTGTGAAGGGATCGATGCCGACAAGGTGGAGCGACTCGCCTGGATAGTCAGGTAGCGTCACCATGGCCTCTACAAGCGGTGTTGCCGCTTTCACGCCGGGCGTATTCATCACGCTGGGCAGCACGGCTTCGGGGATTCGCCCACGGATTTCTAGGTCGGCATGCCCCGTGATCATCGCGAACACCCGGTGAAAACTCTCGACGGCTCCGCGGTTGGCGATCGTGATCGCGAGGAAGACGGCTACCCCCAGCGCGATACTCAAGATGCTGAGCATCGCGGCGCGCGGGTGGAGCAAGAGGGGGCGGATACTTCCCCTCCAGACGATGCTTCTTTGTAGTTGGCGCATCATCTGATGTTTTCCCCTGCGCGTGCCGCTGCTGTGCGGAGGCGTCGTTCGAGACGCATGAGCTGATTGTGGTCTTCGAGCTTCCCTCCCTCCTTTGTGCGGAGATAAAAGACATCCAGGGCGGCCTTTTGCTCCGTGGCAATTCGCGCGGCCTCGATCGTGATTCCGCCGTGCGAGATTGCCCTCAGTAAATGGTAGAGGAGTCCCATGCGGTCGGGGGCTTGGACTTCGAGAATCGTGCAGGAGGGGTGGGCATTGTTGTTGACCACGACCCAAACGGGCAATTCCTCCTCTTCATATTTCTTCTCTTTGTCCGTCCGAATAACGCGTGTTTGTTTGGGTACAGGGACGAGCTTGTTGCCGGGAGCCATGAGTGATTCCTCGAGTTTTTGCTCGAACAGTCTTCGCTCCCTTTCCCTTGGCAGTGGTTCGTTGCGATGGTTGGTGACCTTGAAGATGTCGAGCGCGACGTTGTCACTGCGAGTGAAGATGTCGGCGCCGAGCACATTGATCCCCGCCTCCAAGAATGCGGCAGCAATTCTTTCCAGCAGCCGCTCCCGATCCCATCCGCAGACAAGAACTTCGGCATATCCTAATTCGGGGTGGTCCACCCATTCGATGACGGGGCAAAGGTTCGGCCCTTCTATGTTCACCCCCGCCTCGAAGAAGCGTCTAAATAGACGGATGTGACGATAGACATCCGCGGCATCCTTAGTAAGGAAGTAGCGATCCGGCATACCGTTTATCTGAGCGGATGTCTCTTCTTCAAACCACTCCGGCAAAGCGGCGGTGACTTTCCGTAGTAGTTCTTCCCGGCGCTGCCGCTGCTCTTCTCGGAATCCAGCGCTGTTGGTAAGCAAACCACGCGTCTGGTGGTACAGGGACCAGACCATTTGTTCCTTCCAGTCGCTCCAACCCTCGTCGCTCGTCCCCATGCCATCGGCAAGCGTGATCACCATAAGAGCATCGAGCGTTACAGGATCACGGATGATTTCAGAGAATTCCTCCACAGTTGCAGGGTCATCGACATTCCTACTGCGTGCGGTTCCGCTCATTTCCCCGTGGTTGTCGACAAGGGAGATCAGCATTTTTTTCCTGGCCGGGTTCAGCTGCAGCCTTCTGGAGATACGCTGGGCCGCCACGGCGCTGGCCTGCTCGTGATGTTTGGTGTTGGCGGCCTTGCCAGTATCATGAAGAAGCATGGCTAGGTAGAGGATCGCGGGATCCTCGAAGCTTCGGAAGAGTTCTCGGTAACGGGCTAGCTTCTTCTCTTTGGTTAATAGAAGGGCATCGATCTTGTCGATGCAGAGAAGCGTATGCTCGTCGGCGGTATATCGGTGGAAGAACTCATGCTGCACGAGACAGGTAAGTGGTTCGAACTCCGGCAAGTATTTGCCCAAAAAACCGAGATTATGCATGAGTCGAAGGATGCGCCCGACCTCTCCTTTCCTTGAGAGGATGGAAAGGAAGACGGCGCGGTTCTCCTTATTGTACTGAAAGGTGCGATCCACGAGTTTCAGTCTCCGTTTCACAAGATCCTCCAACTCTGCGGAGAAATTCACGTTGCGAGTCTGAGCTATCTGGAAAGCCCGCATGAGGCGCGCCGGATCACGGTTAAAAATATCCCTGGCTTTAGGAAAAAGTTCCCCGTTTCTGATTTCCATTTCGTCGACGCTTGACTGCCTGCCGAGGAGCTTGCTCAGCAGGTTCATGCGGCTTCCTTGTTGCTCGCGGATACGCCCGAGCGCTAGAGAGCTAATAAGGTGAACTGCTCGCGTTTGGCTGTAATAGTCCCTCATGAATGCCTCGCAGCGGCGGAGGATGTTTTTTTCCGGATAGCCCAGCGCCGTGGAGACCTTTCCCTGCAGCTGTAGAGTTAGTTGCTCTGACGCCCGCCCTGTCTGGTAGTGCATTTCAGTGCGTACTCGAAGCAGAAAGTCGTGGGCTTCTTCCAAGGATTTGCGTTCCTTCTCTCGCAGGATTTTCTCTTCCACGAGTTTTTTCGTTGTGTAGGCGCCGGAATGAAACATCCCTGTCCAAAGAAGATTCTGATAGTCTCGCAGCCCTCCGCAGCCCGACTTGATATTCGGCTCCTGCATGAACACGCTCGTCCCGTATTTGGTGCGTAGTTCCTTGAGATTATCCATTCGGAAAGCGATGTAATCTTTCTCCTTTCCCTTGACGCAGGCGGTCTCAAATTGACTCCTAAATTCCAGAAACAATTTTTTGTCGCCTGCAAGCCAGCGACTTTCCAGCATTGCCGTCTTGGTCATCATGTCGGCGTTTGCCTGAATCAATGCTCCTTGTATCGACCGCGTAGCGTGACCCACCTTGAACCCAAGATCCCAAAGAGCCATAAGACATATTGAGATGATCCTCTCCATCGCCTCGGTCGGCTTGTTCCCAGAATGAAGAAATGTGATGTCTACGTCGCTGAAGGGATTTAATTCCCTCCTTCCGTACCCTCCAAACGCACTTACCAGAAATCCGGGAAGTTCTTTTTCTTCTAGTTCCTTGCTGGTCGCGAATTGAAAAATCTCCCGCATGAGGATGTCCACGATTTCGGTTCTGCGTCCTGCAATTTCCTTTCCCCCGCCTCCTCCTTTGTGCCAGATCTTCAGCCTATGCTCTTCCTTTTTAAGGAAGGACTGAAGCTTGGATATAGGGAGCTCTTTTTCTCCCTTGAGGACATCTGCGAGCTTTCGAGCGACTTCCTCCTGGATGTGCACGCGATGTTCCGAGAGAGATATCATGCCTTCCATAGGGTACTCTCTTGTCAGTGCGTCGTAATGACGATTTCGACGCGTCTGTTGATTTGCTGCTCGGTGACGCTCGCGGTTGAAGGAGCTAACAGATGACTCTTTCCAAGACCTGCCGTTGTGATTTGACGAGCATCCAACCCTGCGTTCTGGAGAAGCCAATTCCTCACGGCCTCCGCCCTTCGAAGACTCAGATGATCGTTGTAGGACTCACTTCCAAAGGAATCAGTGTGTCCCTCGATACGAAAGGATGCCTGTGCATTTTTCCTGATCAGTGAACCAAGTTTTAGCAGCGCCTCGGATGCTTCTTTTCTCAAGATGTCGGAGTCGTATTCAAACAGCAAATCGGTTGGCATCAGAATGGGTGCCGTTTTCTGGGAGAGGGATCCCGTACCAGCCAACAGATCGTCGATGTTACTAAAATTGGTTCCTACTCCTCCACCACTCTGTTGGCCTATCTTTTCCTCAGTACCGCCAATCCACCCCTCTCTAGGTGTGAGGAGCACGTTTTGATCGGTCGGTTTTCCTGGATCTAGCATTGAAGAGGAAAGCGGCACTGTATTGGGGAGCGCGGTATCAGTGAGTGCTTCTGTACCAGGGAGTTTGTCTCCCTTCTTCAAAGAGTGTAGACCCAGTCCCTCCTCGGTAAGAATTTCTTTCGGCCGTTGCATGGGGAGTGTCTTTTCCTGATTGGAGGTCTTTCCGTCCGTCTCGGGGTGATCCTGAGAAAGGACAACTTCCACATGCTGCTCCTTTTTCTCTTTGTTTGGTTCTGAATCACTCAATAGTTTTGGATCTATCTCCACCCGCTTCATCCGGAATGTCCGCGGAATAATCGTATCGTAACTGCCCGAGGAGAAACCCGCGATTATCCAAGTCTTTGATTCACCCAGAAAAAGAAGGTGCACTAACAGGGAGCCCAAGAAGCATGCACAAAAGACCCACGCAAAAAGAGATCTTGTACCGGGACGTGGTCTTTTTAACGATACTCTTCCCATAGGACGTTCTTTTCTATTTGCTCCAAGCGAACACTGAAAGAATTCTTCGAGATCCTTTTTCTAGGACACCACCCAGCCGTGGCTATTCACAGGATGGATTGATAAAAAAATCTTTTTGCCAATTTCTTCATAATAATAAGAGTGTGAATAATCGGGCCTAGCCACACCTAAACTATTCAAAGTACAGATTCTAATGCTTAGCTGAAGGGTGTGAACGAAGTATGATACCATGTAGTGGAGTAAACAAAATAATGTTTCATGGAACAGCGAGACATCAAAAAGAAGCACTCATCCACAAAGCGTTACCAAAAGACCCCCCAATTCATAAAACCAGACAAAAATAAGCGCAAACTACTTATAAAAAGGTATTTGTAAAAAAGTTCCATGTGGAACAATAATAATGTTTAACTACCCAGATCAGTTTGATGTTGTGGTTATTGGTGCTGGTCATGCTGGTATAGAGTCCGCACATGCGGCAGCTCGGCTAGGTGCCCATACATTGCTACTTACCCAGAATGCCGATACCATTGGACAGATGTCGTGTAATCCCGCCATCGGCGGATTGGCCAAGGGCCACATGGTTCGAGAGATCGATGCGTTGGGAGGATTGATGGGACTGAACACAGATGCCACGGGCATCCAGTTCCGGATGCTCAATGCGTCGAAAGGCCCCAGCGTTCGCGCCCCAAGGGCCCAATGTGATAAGAAGGCTTATCAGTTTCGCATGAAGGCGATTCTAGAAAACCTCCCCAATCTTTCACTCAAGCAAGCCAACATCACACGCCTAATAGTTGATGGAGATCGCGTGTCAGGAGTGGAAACAAATCTCGGTCTACGGTTTCTGGGTAAATCCGTGGTGATTACTACCGGCACCTTCATGAGGGGTCTTCTGCACGTAGGAATGCAGACCCAGCCAGGGGGGCGTATGGGAGAAACTATTTCCACGCTCAGCGACGACCTTAAGGAACTTGGTTTTGAAGTAGGCCGCTTCAAGACAGGGACACCATGCCGACTCTTGGCCAAATCCATTGACTTTGGAAAATGCGAGCGCCAGGACGGGGAGCAACATCCCCCACTGTTCTCTCATATCCCCGAGAGCATCAATCGGACAAAGGATGATCTTCACACGCTGAATCATTTCCATGAAGGAATGTTCCATGTGGAACAAACGCCCTGTTGGATCACCTACACCACCGAACAAACGCACGAAATCATCCGATCCAATCTCCATCAGTCACCTCTTTACGCAGGGGCGATCGAGGGAGTGGGACCACGATATTGTCCTTCCATTGAGGATAAGGTAGTGAAGTTTGCCGATAAGAGCCGCCATCAGATCTTTTTAGAACCAGAGGGACGGCACACTGGAGAGATTTATGTAAACGGTGTTTCTACGAGTCTCCCCTACGAAATTCAGTACGAGTTCATCAGGTCCATACCCGCGCTGGAGAAGGCAGAAATCCTTCGGCCGGGATATGCGGTGGAATACGATTATTGTCCACCACACCAACTGCATTCTACTCTGGAGACCAAGAAGATCGAGGGGCTTTATTTTGCGGGTCAGATCAACGGAACCTCCGGATACGAGGAGGCGGCAGCCCAAGGACTGATGGCTGGAATCAATGCCGCTCTGAAGGTTCAGAAAAAAGCGCCTCTGCTACTTGGGCGCGACGAAGCATACATCGGGGTTATGATCGATGATCTTGTGACCAGAGGAACTCCGGAGCCCTATCGTATGTTCACCAGCCGTGCAGAATACCGGCTACGGCTGCGCCAAGACAATTGCGATATCAGATTGACCAACAAGGCTTTAGATATAGGAATGGCCTGCGACTATAGAAAGCAGGCCTTTACCACGAAGACCAACGCCCTTGCCTCGCTGTGCAAGGAAATCTCATCCATTCACCATGAGGGAATCCCGCTGGCACAGTGGATGAAGCGTGCTGAGAATACCCCGGAGAAACTTCCCGGAGAACTCTACGGACGCTATGCCTCCGAAATCTGGAGTTTGATGGAAATAGATCTCAAGTACGAGGGGTACCTGCGCCGGGAGGAAGACCAAATCGAACGGCAGCGGAATCAGGAGGAGACAGAGATTCCGCGGACGCTAGTTTACGCTAGCATTCCCAGCCTCCGCCTGGAGGCCCGCCAAAAGCTTGCTGATTTTACTCCGGGAACATTGGGCCAAGCCGCGCGGATCAGCGGTATCACGCCAGCCGACATCTCGGTGCTCTCAGTCTGGATGAAAAAAGAAGCCGCCGTGGCACGGCAACAGGCTAACGACTGATCTTTTGCTCAGCCTTCTCGACCAGGCAGGAGCTTGCTTGCAGCCTCTTCGAGGGTCGGGCTAATCAGAAAGAGATCCTCCAAGCCCGCCAACCGGAAAAGATCAGCAACAGGTGGGCTGAGGCGAGCAAACACGACGCCCCCCTTCTCGGCGGTGAGATGACGCATTGTGGAAAGAAAAACCCTCAGTCCCGCGCTACTAATGTAGGTCAGCTCTGCGCAGTCGAAGACTAGCTTTTGTCCCGGTTCGGTCAGCAGGGGCTTGAGTCGTTCCTCGAGCAGCGGGCTCGTGGTCATGTCGAGCCTGCCGTTCAGATGGAAGACAGGAATATCACCGGTCAAGGACAGGGTTATTTCCATGGGCGAACGATATTCAAAAAACAAAAAAAGTCTCCCTCGAAATCGGACCACGAAGATTTCGAGCAAGAATCTTTTTGACGCATGGCCTCGCCGCAAAGAATCTCTTTCCACTTATGTCCACAACACCCTACGACCTCATCGTTATCGGCGGCGGCCCCGCCGGATATGTCGGCGCGATCCGCGCCTCCCAACTCGGCAAGCGCGTCGCTGTCGTCGAGAAGGAAAGGGCCGGAGGCACCTGCCTGAACTGGGGCTGCATCCCGACCAAAGCACTACTCAAGAACGCGGAGCTCTATTCGCTGATAGGTCACCACGCCGCAGACTTCGGCCTCGAGGTTTCTGGGGTCAAGTACGACTGGGACAAGGTCATCGGCCGATCCCGCAAGGTTGCCGATAAACTCGCGGGCGGCATCGAGTTCCTGCTCAAGAAAAACAAGGTCGATTACATCACGGGCGACGCCAGCGTTCCCAAGGGAGGGATTGTCGAAGTCAAGGGAGCGGATGGTAAGGAACAAAGCCTATCTGCATCCAAGATCCTTATTGCAACCGGTGTCGTGACACGCGAGATGCCGGGCTTTGCGTTCAACGGCACCAGCGTCATTGGCAGCCGCCACGCGCTTGTCATGCCCAAGCAGCCCAAGGAGATCATCGTCATCGGGGCCGGTGCTATCGGTATCGAGTTTGCCTACTTCTTCAATGCTTTTGGCACCAAGGTGACTGTCGTCGAGATGATGCCCAACATCCTCCCTGTAGAAGATACGGAAGTCTCCGTCTCCTTGGAGAAATCCCTCACCAAACAGGGCATCCGACTACTCACCGCAACCAAGGTCGAGAAAGCTGAGACCACCAAGGAGGGGGTCAAGATCACCGTATCCGGGAAAGCTAATGAAACCCTCACCGCTGATGTAGCCCTCGTTGCAATCGGCGTCTCCCCGCTCCTTCCCGGAGGGGCTGCGCCGATCAAATTAGATGACCGTGGATATATCGACGTCAACGACCGTTACGAAACCAGCATTCCCGGCGTTTACGCGGCGGGAGATATCATCGGGCCTCCATGGCTTGCCCATGTTGCCAGCTGGGAGGCTGTACAAGCGGTGGAAGGAATGTTCGGCAAGCGCACGCCTGCACGCAAGCGCACCTTCCCCGGATGCACCTACTGTCACCCGCAGGTGGCTAGCGTCGGACTCACCGAGCGTGCCGCCAAAGAGAAGGGACTCAAGCTCAAGATCGGCAAATTCCCGTTCCAGGCCAGCGGTAAGGCCATGGCAGTGGGAGATACGGACGGCTTCGTGAAGCTCCTTTTCAACGAGCCGCATGGAGAGCTCGTCGGTGCACACATTATCGGTGCAGATGCCACCGAGATGATCGCCGAAATGGGACTCGCGATCACGCTCGAGGCCACCTACGACGACATCGCCTCCACGATTCACGCACATCCCACGCTCAGCGAGGCGGTTTTCGAGGCGACCGAGGCGGCACTCGGTCATGCCATCCACATTTAGTTCAGGGCCTAGACCGCACCAAAGTAGAAGCACATATACATATGGGCTCCATCATCGCACCGTCGATCCTGGCAAGTAACTTCGCCTGCCTTGGCGACGAGGTTGCCAGCGTGACGGCCGCTGGAGCCGATTGGATTCACTGCGACGTGATGGATGGGGATTTCGTGCCGAACATCTCCTTTGGCGAACCGATCGTGAAAGCCGCCGGGCGTCACACGGGTCTTCCACTCGATGTTCACCTCATGATCCAGCGGCCCGACCGCTACATCGGACAATTCATGGATATTCCGGGCGTTGCCTCCGTCACCTCACACCTCGAGGCCAACCACGATGCTGGTATTACCCTCGATACGGTGAGAGCTGCTGGGAAAAAAGCCGGACTCTCGATCAAGCCCGGAACCCCGCTCGATCAAGCCCGAGAGCTTTTTGGCCGCTTTGATATCCTGCTCATCATGACCGTCGAGCCGGGATTTGGCGGGCAACCCTTCATGACAGAAATGCTTGGTAAAATCCGGGAGGCCGATCGACTTCGCAAGGACCTAGGGCTCGGATTCCTGATTGAGGTGGATGGAGGGATCGATGCCACGACCGCAGCCCTTTGTCGAGAAGCCGGTGCTGATGTCATGGTCGCAGGCACCTCGGTCTTCAAGGCCGCCGACCGCGCCGCCGAGATCCGCGCCCTGCGTGGATAGGGGATCAGGGGATAGGTAATTGGTAATGGGGGGATAGGGATAATTTCATGGAAATTGTTTTTCACGATGAGCCTTCCGAGGATCCGATCATTGATCTGACCAGCGATGACTATTTCATGGGTCAGGCGCTGCGGCAGGCGCTCAAGGCTTATGAATC
>JAPJNA010000080.1 GCA_026461395.1 Chthoniobacterales bacterium
CACAGGGTTGCAATCCACCCAACAACCATCCACAACATCAACCAACCAATACCATCCGAACTTCAGTTTTGATGTGTCCCAACTTTGGGGTCAGGTCACGCCTCTGCTTTAGATACTGTGAATGCGATGGCGGTTGCCGCCAATACGGATAAGATTCGATTGTTCATAGGAGGTTTTAAGTTGCAGCATATGAAGCGCATTTCATCCGAAAGTCAATATAATACATAAACAACCGATAACGTATAAGCATGCTGCTTAGCTGCTGGCATTGTCTTGAATGGTTGGCGGCCATTCTCAAAAGCGCGAAGAGACTGCCGCAGGGAGCATTGAAGGTTTTGAAGGTTCTGAAGGTCGCTGTTCCCGTGAAAACGATTTTTCACCGAGGGAGGTAGAGGACAATAGAAACCATCAATCCGGTAACCTCTGCCGGTGGAAAAACTTTAGCCTGAAGGCTTGAGAGATGACCACTCTTCGGACTTTTCACCAACAATCACCAAGTCGAGTGGCCGGTCACAAGTGAGAACAAAGTGTGTACAGACTTATTTAACTTCCATCATTTTCCATCATCGAAATCGGCTCTAGAGCCTTATTATATCAATTGGAGCCGGCTGTCGGATTATCCCTCCCTATGGGAGGGCTCTGGATTAAGGCTTCGCAAAATAGAAATGCCGCTGATCGCGGCATGCCAGTCGAACTAAAATTCTCATCCGCCCCTCTCCATCAACAAGGTTGATGGAGCCGGCTGTCGGATTCGAACCGACGACCGCCTGATTACAAATCAGGTGCTCTACCAACTGAGCTAAGCCGGCGTCTGAAAATGGGATCGTGCCATGAAGAGGGGTGCAGGGCAAGTCTCTGAATTAGGGGTTCTTCACGGCCAACCTAGCTGCATTCAGGATCTTGACATCCTCTTTGTCGAGGGTAGGCAGCACTTCAGCTGCTGCCAGGGTCTTGATAGCCTTTTCCTTCTCTCCCATGGCCGCGTAGGTTTTGGCTAGTGCAGCCTTGTGCATCATACGGGTTGGGGCAACCTGAGAGGCACGCTGGAAATATTCGGTCGAGGATTTCAGGGAGGCATCGGGGAGGCGACCATAGACCATTTCAACAATGCTTTTCAGCAATGGGTTCATAGTGGCCATGGAGTAATTCCATGCCCCGAGAACATGGAGTGCTATATCCTGACGAGGGTCGAGTTGTAGTGACTTCTCACTCTCGGCACGGACCAGCTTCGAGTAGGCAATCTTCTTTTGAGGATTCTCAAGTTCAGCGCTATGGGCGTAGCAGATGGCCAGCACCGCATGGGCCAGGGCGCTGTCTGGATTACTGTTCACCGCCTTGATGCCATAACCGAGGGAGCAGTCGGTGAGGAGGCGTTCCTCCTTGATGTTTTTCTTGGCTCCAGCCTCGGCAGCAAGCTGCCAGTACTGCTTGGCGATCATGCAGAGGATCTCTGTCTGGTACGCCTTGGCGATCTGCCGGAGAACGCTGTTGTTGAAGGGGCTATTCTTCTCGGCCTCCGTGAGCACTCTGAGTGTCTCTTTGTCTGGGGGAGTGCCTTCGTGCCCAGGAGATGAGAGGGAGGTGAGAGGCGTACTGGTGCCAACAGCCTGTGTGGCAGGCGCCGTCGCGAGTGTGAGAACCAGTAGGGATGATGAGATCAGAAAGCGCATCTCAAATCTTGGACTGAATCCAGCGGATGGCAGCGCCGACGCCAGGCACATGATCCCAAACTCCCTGGGCGGAATCCCAGAAGTCCTGATGGATCAGTACCCGACCCTGCGGATCGAACCGCACCAGTGTGACCCCGATCGTTCGGACGGTCTTCCCCTTGGCGAGATGCTTCATCCTGGTATCCATGGTCCACCGGAAGTAGTAGTTGTGACCAGAGAAGGCGACATCGTCGAAGACGACGGTCATGTCCTCAAGCCCTTGGGCTGTCTTGATGAAATAATCCCGGATCGCCGGGGAACCATGGATGGTCTTCAGGGTGTCGTTCAGATAGGCATCGGGCGCATAGACCTTTTCGGTCTTATTCCGGGCGGTTTGTTCGTCCAGATGGCCAAGGAAGTTCTCAAAACGGGAGATGGCTTCCTGCTCGGTGGCACTTCCGCGGGGTGGACCCTGTACGGCGGATGTTGATGCCATGGCTTCCTGGAAGGATGATACGGACGAGGAGACCGGATCCGCCGGCGCGGTAGCCCAAGGCATTACTGATAACACGAGTGCTAGAAAGGAGAGTCTCATGCGCCCAAGGTTCCCCGCTTCGTCCGCCACGTCAACCTTCTCGAACTTGTCTTTAGGCGAAGTTATCGCGATAAAGGAAGTTATGGGACGCAATGAGCAGAGTTTTCTGATGGAGATCGCAGGCCCGAAAATCGAGGTGCCCGATCTGCTGAAGTTCGAGACTGCTCGCAATCACAGTCTCTCCAACACGATCATGAGTCGATTGAAGGACTTGGAGCGTGAGTACAACGAGTTGGTCGCTCTCCAGAAATGGAATCAGTTTGTCGAGGAGTTCAAGATCAACACACAGGTCCGTCTGAATCAGAATTATTATCTCTATGAGTCGGGAGACCGTAAATTTCTCTCATTGCTGAGCCCCGAGGAACTCGGATCTTCGTACACATTCCACGGAAAGACCCGACTGCACAGTGAGGGCTTCTTCGTGAAGGTCGAGGAAGAGAAGTCTGTGGCCAAGCCGGCCTGAAGTCTGGATGAGCATTCCGGCTCGAGTGCTGCTGGTTCTTGTTGCGGGGTTGTTATGCTGGGGGGTGATTAGGAACGTCTCGCCCCTGAAAACCGGGGGATTCGTCACGGAGCAGACCGGCCGAATCGATGAAAAGCCCTTTTTTAAGAAGGAGTTGATCAATCCGGAGCAGGGATTGCCAATGGTGCATGTTGCCTCTCTGGCCCAGATGCCGGACGGGATTATGGCCTCTGTCTGGTATGGCGGCACCGCGGAGTGTCAGCCTGATGTGAAGATCTACTTCTCACAGCAGGAACCGGGCGCTGCATGGACGGCTCCACGCGTCATCATGACGAGAGAGCGGGCTGAACAGGATTTGCGCCGGCCCGTAAAGTCGCTCGGTAATGCCCTTCTGCTTGCGAATACGGATGGATCGCTCCGGCTGCTCTTCGTGTCCATCGCTATGGGCAAATGGTCGGGAAGCCAGCTGAACACCTGCCTTTCCAAGGATGGCGGACTCACCTGGTCACGTGCAGAACGGCTGACGCTGAGTCCCTTCTTCAACTTCTCCGAGCTCGTCCGCAATCGCGCGATTGCACAGCAGGGGGGCGGATGGTGTGTCCCGATCTATCAGGAGTTCCTAGGAAAGTTTCCCGAACTGCTCTGGCTGGGTGAACGCAAGGGGGAGCTGACTTACCGGAAAACGCGCATAGCCGGAGGCTGCTCGACCTTCCAGCCATCCTTGATCCCGGTCAGCCAACAATATGCCGAGGTGCTTCTGCGTGACTACACAACTGCCCGGAAGATCCATTTCAGCAGTTCGTATGACGGAGGTCGCGACTGGCCTTTCGTGACCGCTACCGAACTTCCCAATCCCGATGCGGGGATTTCCGGGCTACAGCTTTCCGATGGGGGGCTTTTGGTGGCATTCAATGACTCGGCAAAGGATCGCTCCAATCTCACGCTGGCGATCGCTTCCAAGGATCGGAAAACGTGGCGGAGGATCGTCGCGCTAGAGAATGAGCCGTACGCGAACTTCTCCTATCCGTTTCTCATGCACTCTTCCGACGGGATGATCCGCATGGCCTACACCCGCAAAGGAAAGGAGATCTCCCTGACCGGCTTCAACGAGGCGTGGATTCGCAAGCAGGAGGCAACGAGCATCACCCCATGAGCCAGCAAGTGATCCATCTCCTCTACGGAGCCCTTGCTCCTTGGCTGGCGCTCTCACTGCTGGTCCTTGGGAGGAATCCCCGTCTCTCCCGCACCAGGATCACAGGTTCCCTCCTGGTGGCCTTCTTCCTGCTCCGTATTCCCATTGCGGGGTGGTCTTCCTTCTCATGGATTCGGGTGCTTGAACCGAATCCCAGCTTCACACTCACAGGCCTGCTGGCAGTAGCTCTCTTACAGAGGGTCAGCGGAAAAAATATTTTCCGGTCCAGTGATTGGAATGCCGCTTGGGCTTTCGGGGCGGTGGCGGCTCTCCTTCTCTACCCAATGGGATTAGGGCTGAGCTCCCATGATTCCTACAGCTGGGGGTGGAGTATCTGGATTCCTGTCCTGATAGCCGTGGCGGCGGCGATTCTGCTCCTGCTTGGCAACCGCTTCGGAATCATCCTGATCCTGTCTCAGCTGGGATCATTACTGCATCTTCAGGAATCAACTAATCTCTGGGATGCGCTCGTCGATCCATTTTACGGAGGCGTTTCACTGATCGCCGTCATCATCTTTTTGTCTCAAAAGACTCACATACTCTCTCCTCCCCGAACGCGCGATGCCTGTGAAGCTTTCCCTGAAAATGAATGAAATCTTCGTTGGGGCATTCTCATAACTGGGTGTATCGCCAACGCTTTTGAAAAAGATTTGGTCGCAACCGGACACCCCGTAACGGCAGTAGGGTCGCAAACCCTGGAGTCAACCCGGGCTAAAGCATTCTGGAGAGTAGGCTCGCGCCACTCTTGGAAAGTCTAGTTCTGCTGCACGAGCCAGTCCCAGTGGAAAAGGTGATGGGTGACATTTCCCAGCAAAATATCGCGGGTTTCGGCGGCATTGAAGCGATCGATCATGTTGAGCCTCTTGCCCAGGATGATGGCCTGCGGAGGAGACTGATCCAACGGCAGGCTAATCACGACAAACTGAGTGTTGGGGGACTTACCCCTGTGATCATAGGGCTTCACTATCGCGCCGGGCAGGAGGAATCCATAGCTCTCCTCGCGGGCATTAAAGTTGGAAGGAACGGAGACTTCGCAGCCGATCACAGACTCAATCCCCTCTCCCTTGAAGAGACCAGGCCCATGATCTAGCGGTATCAGGAAGAGATAATAGCCGAGATAGACTAGCAGTACTGAAGCAGGCAAGAGCGGTCGGGTGAGTTCTTTGCGTGAGAGTGCCAATCCCACGACAAGCAACGAGCCCGCCGGAGGGAGCAGTAGCCAAAGGGGGTAGAGGCACATTCCGGCCGCATGCTGAAGCAACAGTGCAAGTCCTGGCAGGCCTAGTAGGATGATCCCCGACACGGCGATCGTTACGGTGCAGACCCAGCGCGGAAGGTGATCCATGCGGATCGCCATCAGGAG
>JAPJNA010000005.1 GCA_026461395.1 Chthoniobacterales bacterium
ATCGGGCCTCAGAAACGTGCGCACCTTTTGAATATCTGTTCTTCATTGCTGATTAGGGACTTATACCCCATCAGCACCCCATCAACTACATAAGACCCTCTGTTTTTATACAAATATCTCCGCGCCTCCGCGCCTCTACGCCTCTGCGGGAGATTTCCTCAGCTACACGTTGAAGCGGAACTCCATGACGTCGCCGTCCTTGACCTCGTATTCTTTGCCCTCGATGCGGAGTTTGCCGGCTTCGCGGCACTTTGGAGCAGAACCGAGAGAGTCCAGGTCTACAAAGGCCATCGTCTCTGCGGCGATGAAGCCGCGCTCAAAGTCGCTATGGATGACGCCCGCAGCCGCAGGGGCCTTGTCACCGGCGCGGATGGTCCAGGCACGAGTTTCCTTGGGGCCGTAGGTGAAGTAGGTGCGCAGTCCAAGCAGGGCATAGGCTCCGCGGATGAGCTTGCCGACACCGCTGTCGGAGACACCTAGTCCCTCCAGATACTCCTTCGCCTCTTCGGGCGGAAGTTCGGAAAGTTCGCTCTCGATCTGTGCGCTGACAACGACCGTGCCGGTGCCGTGATGGGTCGCGGCGTACTCGACGACGGCCTTCACATGGGGATTGGTGGAATAGTCACCCAGCTCAAGCGGTGCGAGATCCTCCTCGCGAACATTCGTGGCAAACAGTACAGGCTTGGCGCTCAATAGGAAAAAGCCGGCCATCAGCTTCTTCTCGTCATCAGTCAGCTGAGCCGTGTTGGCGGGCTTCCCTTCATTGAGGTGAGGGAGGAGCTTTTCACCGAGTTCGATCTCGGCCTTGGCCACCTTGTCACCGGTGCGTGCGGCCTTGGTCTGGCGCTCGATCCGTTTCTGGACTGTGGCCATGTCAGCGAGGACAAGCTCCGTTGTGATGATCTCAATGTCGCGGACGGGATCGATCGATCCGGCCACGTGATGGATGTCCTCGTTCTCGAAGCAGCGGACCACCTGGACGATGGCATCAACCTCGCGGATGTGGGCTAGGAATTTATTTCCCAATCCCTCTCCCTCGCTGGCACCCTTCACGAGACCGGCGATATCGACCACCTCGATGGCGGCCGGGATGACCTTCTCGGAGGAGGCAAGCTCCCGCAGACGCTCGAGCCGCGCATCGGGAACATTCACCACGCCGACGTTCGGCTCAATGGTGCAGAAGGGGAAGTTTGCCGCCTCGGCCTTACGGCTCCGGGTGAGGGCGTTGAAGAGAGTTGATTTACCCACGTTGGGGAGTCCGACGATTCCTGTTCTTAACATCTAACCTTGCTACCTGAGGCCGGGCCGGGGAAAAACTTCTTTCACACAATAATGTAAAAAAACTTTTCTATGAAAAAACCCCTCAAATCACTTTCTTCGCTTGTTTCGACGATGGACTGCCTCCTGCGAACAAGTGAAATCAACGATTATCCAGGAGCTGTGAATGGTCTCCAGATCGAAAACTCTGGTGCAGTCACAAGGATCGTTGCCGCTGTGGATGCCTGTGAGGAGGTCATTCGCGAGTCATCCAGAGTCCCCGGCACTCTCTTGCTAGTCCATCATGGACTCTTCTGGAACGGAGTGCAGACTCTGACCGGTGCCCATTACCGCAAGATCAAGGCCGCCCTGGATGGAGACCTTGCCCTCTATAGCTCGCATCTCCCCCTAGATCTCCATCCAAGGCTTGGGAACAATATCCTCCTAGCCAAGGCTCTGGGTCTGACCGCTATCAAGCCTGCTCTGGAGATGAAGGGGCAAGCTGTCGGAGTGCTCGGAAAGGTGAGGGAAATGAAACGCGAGGCCTTTGCCAAATTGCTCTCCGATGCTGTAGGAGGTAACGTGAACCTAGCTCCCGGCGGTCCTAAGACCATCAAGACTGTTCTGGTTGTAACCGGTGGGGCGGGCAGCGAGGTGGCGCGTGCCGCTGAACTTGGCGTCGATGCCTTCGATGCCTTTGTAACAGGGGAGGGGCCTCACTGGAGCTACACGGCTGCCGAGGAACTAGGCGTGAATCTTTTCTATGCTGGTCACTACGCCACGGAGACCTTCGGGGTGAAGGCGCTGGCTTCATTCGTTGCGAATCAGGCATGTCTTCCCTGGAGCTTCCTTGATCATCCCACGGGGCTCTGAAAGACCATGGGGTGGTGAATTTAGTGCCTAAGCCTCTGTTCGTGGAGATTCCTGATAATCAAAAAGACCGGATCGCCTGAAGCGACCCGGTCTCTGAAAAAAAGGAACCTGTTGGGTCCCCACTAGCCGAAAGAGAATTACTTGGTCTTCGATGGGCAGGGCATCTGGCAGCACTGCTTGTGGCAGCAGGCGCCGAGGCTAAGGGTGGTCGCTGCAAGTGCAACGATCGCCGCGATCTTGGTGATAGTCATGATATAATTCGCCTCCTTTGTGAGCTGGTTGCCTCTTCACTCAAGGTAGTTGCTCCCGTGTTTTTTCCAAGTGGTGGATATGCTTAGATATTTTAATTCATTAAAAATAAGGTTTTTAGGAATATTGGCCTAAAAGTTGCTTGCTTAAACAGTAGAAGGTTTGATCAATAAGGCATGGTCGGAATGGATCTCATCGCTGGGGTTGCCCAGCAACAGGTGCTTTCCCCTCAAATGCAGCAGAGTCTCCAACTGCTTCAGACTCCTGTTGCAGAGCTTCGGCAGATGATCGCCGCTGAGTTGGCGAGTAATCCTGTTCTGGAAGAGGAAAACCTTCTGGGGAGTTCCACTGATTCAGATGAGGATCCCCATCCACATTCTCAGGCCCTTACCAAAGAAGAGAATGATCGAAGCGCGCGAGATAATGAGTTTTCGTTACAGGATGAGTGGCGTGATTACCTGCCTCAGGCGTCCATTCGATCCCCCTTTTCTGCAGAGGATGAGGAACGGCGGAGGTTTCTTTTTGAATCGCAAGTCTCAAGACCGACGCTCAGGAATCTTGTGATGGATCAGGCGGTGGGTTTTCCTCCTGAAGAACGACGCCTTGTTGAACTCGTTGCCGGAAGCCTGGACGACGATGGCTATCTTAGAATGACCATTGCAGAACTGGCTTCAGCGGCCGGAGTTCCCGAGGTGCCCATGGAGGCTGTGTTGAGGAAAGTCCGTGAATTCGAACCTCCGGGAGTTGCGGCCTCGGATCTGGCGGATTGCCTTCTTCTCCAGTTATCGAGACGGGGCGAGGGGAATGGACTTGCTGCTCGGATTCTCTGTCACCATCTCCCACAGTTGGCCCGTCACCGCTATGACGAGATCGCCCGAGATCTCCGTGTCCCCGTTGATGATGTCAGCGCAGCCGCCCGACATATCGCAACGCTGGAGCCTAAGCCCGGACGCCCCTTTGCATCGGCCGATGAGCAGGGTGTTATTCCAGACCTGATCGTTATTCCGCAAACGAATGCTGAGACTGAGGGAGGGGGTGATAGAGGAGGATTTTCGGTACGTCTGAATGAGGATGAACTCCCCCGCCTCAAGATCAGCAATGATTACAAGGAGCTGCTTGCAGATCGCGGGCAGAACGAGGAACTGCTGCTGTACCTTCGCGAAAAGATCAAGGGAGCGCGTTTTTTTATGCGCAGTCTTCAGCAGCGCCAGCAGACCCTACTTGCCATCGGGAACCAGATTGTTTCCCGGCAGGAGGATTTCTTTCGCAGGGGTGCCTCTGCCCTCAAGCCCCTGATCATGGCTCAGATCGCGGAGGCCGTAGGCCTGCATGTCACCACGGTCAGCCGCGCCGTCTCCGGAAAATACATGGATACGCCTCAAGGACTCTTCGAGATGAGATATTTCTTCACTCCGGGATTTCAGAACTCGGATGGAAGCTCTGTCAGCAATGAGACGGTGAAGGGGGCAATCCGCGACATGGTGGACAAAGAATCGCCTCGAGCTACGCTGAGCGATCAGGAAATCGTTACAGAATTAGAAGCGAGAGGGCTGAAGGTTGCCCGAAGAACTATTGCCAAGTATCGGGAACAGCTTGGGATTTTACCGAGCCATCTAAGAAAAAACTGATAAGTCTCTTAGATATGAAGCAATCTTCCATCACGGAACAGGAGGTCAGGACCATCCTTTCCACTATTCCCTATCCGGGCTTTACCCGTGATATCGTTTCCTTCGGCGTGGTGAGGGGGATCACGGTGGGGGATGAGCTGATTATCCAGATGGTTCTCTCCACGAATGATACTGGCGTGGCTTCGGAGTTGAGAAACCGAGTGACTCAAGCTCTCGGCGCATCGTTTCCAGGGATTTCCTCGAAGGTTCTACTTGATGTCCAAGCGCCGGTTCAATCACCAGGGCAGGGGCCGGTCTCGATACCCATTCCCGGGGTGCGCCACGTAATTGCGGTAGCTAGTGGAAAAGGAGGGGTGGGGAAATCAACTCTCTCCGTAAATCTTGCCGCTGCCTTGGCTTCCACAGGCCTCAATGTTGGGCTCTGCGACTGCGATCTCTATGGTCCGAGTGTCGCACTCATGTGCGGTGCCAGTGAGCGTCCTTCTGCCGATGAGCAGGGAATGATTATTCCTCCGGAACATCACGGAATGAAGATCATGTCGATGGGACTTCTGCTTGAGTCCGATTCTCCTGCAGTCCTGAGAGGTCCCATGGTGACGCGGTACACCCAGCAGTTCCTGAGGAATGTCGCTTGGGGAGAACTCGATGTTCTCATCCTCGATCTCCCCCCGGGAACGGGTGACATCCAGTTGACTATTGTCCAGACGATCCCCCTGACCGGCGCCTTGATCGTCACAACGCCTCAGGAAGTCGCGGTGATTGATGCGCGCAAGGCTGTCTCCATGTTTCAGAAAACGAATGTCCCTATCCTGGGTATTCTTGAAAACATGGCCTATTTCGTAGTACCGGGTGACACAGCACGGCACGAGATCTTCGGCAGCGGCGGGGGGATCGGGGAGGCAACCCGACTGGGAGTTCCATTTCTTGGTTCGCTACCTCTAGACCCCGAACTGAGGATCGCCTCTGACAGCGGTGTCCCGTTGGTGCTATCGCATCCCGAACTCCCTGTTTCCAGCCTGATTCAGAAAGCTGCGGAATCCCTCTTGCCCGTGCTCCGTTGAACTTGGGAGTTGGCTTAAGTCTATTGTTCCAGCATCCGTAGTGCGTTCCTTGCGGAGCCCAGAAGTGCGGTCTCGTCATTCAGGACGACATTAATCGGCATCGTCTCCAGAAGTGGCCTGAGTCGGCCTTTGTTCAGGAAGCTTTCCAGGAAGAGCGGACGTCGTAGGAGAGGCAGGATCTTGGGTGGGATGCCCCCTCCGAGGAAGACTCCGCCCGTGGCCATCGTCTTGAGTGCCAGATTAGAAGCCTCGGCGCCGAGCGTCCTCACAAAGAGATCCATCGTTGAGGTGCAGATTGGGCATGATCCGTCCGATGCATGCTTGTGGATGACGGCTGCGGCATCTTGCTCCATGATCTCGCGGGCGACAGAGGTGTTTTCGACACCGCGCCCTGTGTCACGGAGAAAGCGGTAGATGTTGGCGACTCCCATACCCGAGACAACCCGCTCGAAGCTGACGCTGCCGTATTCGCGCCGAAGGAAGTTGAGTAGGTCGTGTTGGAGATCATCGGTGGGTGCGAAGTCCGCATGGCCCCCTTCGCTAGCCCAGGGTGTATGGCGTGTACCGTCCCAGAAGAGACCTGCCTCACCCAGTCCTGTTCCGGGAGCGATGACGCACTGGTTCCCGGCATGAGAGCCGGAACCCGCCTGGAGTGGAGCAAGGTCTGTTTGACGCAGCGCCGCCAGCCCATAGGCCGTCGATTCGAGGTCGTTCAGCACCTCGACACGTGGGATGCCGAGGATCTTCGGAAGGGCATTGATCTCGATTTTCCAGCCAAGATTACTAGCCGTAACGACGCCAGCAATGTTGGGGCCCGGCACACCAAAGCACGCTGTCCTGAGTGGGGATTCCAGTTTGAGATCTCTCAGAAAAAGGCCAACCATTTCCTGGAGGGAGGAGTGGTCTGCGCTATGGAATTTCGCGAAATGCAAGCGGGTCATCTCCGCGTCGTTGCGGAAGACGGCCACGCGGAAATTGGTCCCGCCCAGATCTCCTGCAAGAATCAGGGCGGGAAAATCTGACATATACTCCAGAGATTTAGAGACGGATGACCTTGGCGGTTGAGATATCAGCGTCAGATGTCACTTTGGCAAGCAGTGCCTCATCCGGTGCCGAGTCGAGGTTGAGTAGGGTCAGGGCCTGTCCGCCAACTTCATTTCGGCTCAGCGACATGCTAGCAATATTGACGCTGTTTTGGCCGAGGAGGGTACCAAGATGGCCAACGATTCCTGGACGATCCCGATTCTCAAGAAGGAGGATGATACCTGAGGGGACTCCCTCGACATAGCGACCGTTAATCGTGACGATGCGTGGTTTGGAGCCGTAAAGCGTGCCGCCGACGGATGCCGTGACGCCATCCTGGGTGATGGAGGCCTCGATAAGATCGGTGAATTCCCCCGCCTCGCTTTGGCGTGTTTCGATGACTTCAAGTCCCAGGTTTGCGAGAATGGCGGGAGCATTGACGGGATTGACATCGTTGCCATGGGTGTATCGAAGGAATCCGGTGATAAGTGCACGGGTGACGGCTGTCAGATCTTGCTCAACGAAGCGACCACTGAAGCGGATGGAAAGCTTCTCGGCGCGCTTGGGGGCGATCTGTGCCAAGAAGAGCCCGAGTTTGTCGCCCAATTCGATCCAGGGACCGAGGATGGAAATGGTCTTGGCGTCGATGTTCGGCATGTTGACGGAGTTGCGGATCTCACCCTGGAGGAGGGTAGCGCGTACAGCTTCGGCAATCTCGATGCCGACGAGTTCCTGAGCCTCTGCCGTGGAGGCACCGAGGTGAGGGGTGAGAACGAGATTCGGAACATCGCGGTGAGGCCATTCCGCAGGAATGGGCTCAACCTCGAAGACATCCAGGGCCGCGCCGCCGATCTGGCCGCTCTTGAGGCCCTCGGCGAGGACATCCTCGTCAATCAGTCCACCGCGGGCGCAATTGACAATGCGGACACCTTTCTTGAGTAGGGGAAGCTGCTTGCGGCCGATCATGTGCTTTGTTTCTTCGGTCAGGGGCATGTGGACGGTAATGAAATCTGCTTGAGGCAGGATGTCGTCCACCTTGTCTACCACCTCGACTTGCAGGGACTTTGCCTTGCTGGCAGAGATGTAAGGGTCGTAGGCAAGTACCTTCATGCCGAAGGCGATCGCCCGGCGGGCTACTTCGGTGCCGATACGGCCCATGCCGAGAATAGCGAGGGTCTTACCGTGAAGTTCGACACCCTCGAACTTTTTGCGGTCCCACTTGCCTGCCTTCATGCTGGCATCAGCCTGGGGAATGAAACGGGCGGTCGCCAGCATGAGTGAGAAGGCGTGTTCGGCCGTGGAGATGGTGTTGCCACCGGGGGCATTCATGACAATGACGCCGTGCTTAGTCGCGGCTTCCACGTCCACATTGTCGATGCCGACACCGGCGCGCCCGACAACCTTGAGGTTTTTTGCGGCCGCGAAAACGGCAGGAGTGACCTTGGTCTGGCTCCGGACCACCAATCCATGGAACTCGGGGATGATTGCGATAAGTTCCTCTTCTTTGAGGCCTGTTTTCACCACGACCTCGATGACACCTCCCTCGGCAAGGGCTTCCACTCCACGTTGGGAAACCGGGTCTGCGACGAAAACTTTTGGGATGCTGCTCATGATGAGATGGTGATGAATTGTTGTTGGTTTGATCCGTTCGGCGTCTCCTTGGACAAGCTGTTCAGAAGCATCTACTCACTACTAGGACTTGTCATTGTCCGCAAACCGGAAACAAAAAAATCGCACTCGGTGAAGCTTTTGTCTTTAAATCCCTCGGTCGGTTTCACAAAACCAAAATCTCTTTATTACTTTCCATGAACACCCTTGAACCGTCTGAAGAATCCAGTGATGAGTTGAGAACGGATGGAACACATGGTGAAGAAATCACTTCGGAGTTATCCCAAGTGGATCTTAAGCCTAGTCGCCGACGACGCTCAAATAGCAATTCCCGAAAAGGTCGCTCTGTGAAGACAGCTCCCCGTGACAGGGGTCGGTCTAGGGGTAAGGGAAGATCTTCGAAGCGATTTGATGCCGAGCGCTTCATGGTGATTAGCTGCTTTATCCTAATTATCGGATTAGCTTCTTTCGTCGGTTATTGGTTCGGCAAGAAATCATCAACTTCGGCCAAGACCGATGTGTCGGCCACGAAATACGAAGAGGTTCTCCCTTCTGCAGAATCAGATGCCTTGGTGGATTCCGGTTTTGCTGAACTGAGTGGCGGAGATTCCCATAAAGCTTTCCTGCATTTTCAAAAAGTTCAGGAGGCCCAGGGTACGCTCCCGGGTATCGATTTTCTGGTAGGTAATTCCGCGCTACAAGCCGGAGAGGTGATTCTCGCCAAGGAATCCTTGGGGCATGCTATATCTAAGAATGAAATGGATGATGAGGCTCGAGTCTTGATGGCTCTCATCACTCTCGAAGAATCGGATAAAAATAAGGATCAGAGGGGAATTATGGCGGATCCTCTCGTGACGGCCGAATCTGAGCTGCGTCGGTATGCATCGACTCATCCGATGAATTCTTCCATCTACCGCAAGTGGGCTGAGATTCATCGACAGAGGGGAAGTTATCGGACCGCCTCTGACCTCCTGCACAAGGCGGTGATCCGTGCAGATCTTGACAGCAATATCTCTCTTCTTTCCGCGAAGGAGATTCTGACGAAACTCCAGGATCAACCAGCAAAAGAGGTTCCTTCGCTTGCGATTATCACCTCGATGTCCGGAGAGCAGGCGATGGGGGCCGCCCTCAGTTCCCTGCAAAACAAATCGGGATCGGATGCCGTTTTTTTCCTCGAACGCGCAAGGGAGTATTATCCCCCGCGCGTTTTCAATGAGCTTATGAAGGATGCCGCTTTTGACGAGTACAGGGCGGATCCGAAATTGGAAAAGTTTCTGAAATCCGGATCGCCTCACTCCTAGGGTTTTCTGACTTGCTTGTGAAAAATTTCACAAGCTCCCAAAAAGCACTTGCCAGACGGGACTTGCTAGATTGTTATTCGAGTCTCTTTTTTTCTTACGCGAACTTCGATACATGGTCTTTTCACCTCTCCCGATTGCCAGCGCGGAACTTTCCGCGGAGACGCCTGAGTTCCTGACTCATTCTTTCTTGGCCTGGTTCACCAATTCGATCCTCGTCACGGCGATCGTGCTCGGCGTGATCATGTGGATCGTTCGCTCCTGCACCCGCAAGATCGAAGTCATCCCGGGCGCGGGCCAAAATTTTCTCGAGGCGGTTGTCGAGGGTTTTTACGGCGCCGTAGAGGGGATTCTTGGAGACAAGATGACACGAAAGTCTTTCGGCCTTCTTGGAACGCTCTTCATTTTCATCCTGATCTCGAACTGGTTCGGCTTGCTGCCTGGCGTTGGTTCGATCGGTTGGCATGAGGGAGATAAATTCATACCTCTCCTTCGCCCTGGGACTGCAGACATGAATATGACCATTGCCATGGCGACGGTGTCGATGGTTCTCTGGTTTTACTGGACGATGCAGGTCACTGGACCGGTTGCCTTTATTAAAGAGCTCTTCGGCGTGAAGGGTGGTATGTCTGGCCCGATCCTTTTTCTCCTAGTACCCCTCTTTCTCTTTGTGGGAGTCCTGGAGGTTGTTTCCATTCTGGTTCGCCCCGTCTCTCTCTCACTCCGACTCTATGGGAATATCTTTGCCGGTGAGAACATGCTCGCGACAATGATAAACATCGGCCAGATTTTCCATTTCCCAAATTGGCTCTCCTCGGTCCTCAGTTGCATCGTCCCCATTCCTTTCTACTTCCTTGAATTGCTGATCGGATTTCTCCAGGCAATGGTCTTTACTCTCCTGATTCTTGTGTACCTCCAACTCTCGACAGCGCACGAGGAACACTAAGCTTATCTTTCTAAGACTTTTGGTAGCCGGGACCATGCGAGACGTGGACGGTTGCCGGAAACAACACAACCACAAACCAACACATCACATGCTTATCAACATTCTTGCAGAGGCCCTGACTTCGGCCAATACGATCACAGGTAGTTTCACCCTCGGTGTTGCCGGAGCTGGATCCGCCATCGGCATCGGTCTGATCGGAGCTCGCATGGTCGAGGCGATCGGTCGTAATCCCGCCACCCTTCCCAAGGTGCTCATGATCGGCATTCTGACCATCGCTCTGGCCGAGGCCATCGCGATCTTCGGTCTGATCTTCGCGTTCCAGGGCAAGTAATCCTTCTTGGGTGGTGCCCCGTGACCGGGGCATCGCTCAACCCTTTTTAACAAACAAAAAACATTATCGGGAGAATCTAACGGAAGATGGAAATTTTAAAACAATTCGGAGTTGATTGGCCGCACTTCATTGCCCAGTTGATTCTTTTCCTTATCGTTTACTTTGTCCTGAACCGCTTTGCCTTCGCTCCGTTGCTGAAGGTTCTTGAAGAACGTCGCAAGCGTATCGAAGAGGGGCAGCTCAATGCTGAGAAGATCAAGAAGCAGTTGGCCGAAGCGGAACTCCGGTATCAGGAGATTCTCCGGAAAGCCAATGATGATGCTCAGGTGATGATTGAGGAGTTACGCAAGACCAATGAGGCATTTTCCCAACGGGAGATGGAAAAGGCAGTCAAGGAATCAGCCGCTATTGTGGAGCGGGCTCGTCATGAAATTACTTCCGAGCGCAACCGCATGGTCGACGAAGTAAGGCGCGAGATGGTTTCTCTTGTCGTCAAGACCACGGCCCAGGTGGCAGGAAAGGTTCTCTCACCCGAAGATCAGAAGCGCCTCAGCGAGGAAGCCTCCAAGGAACTCGCTTCCTAAGGGAATCTTGATCCGCTTTACCAGAAACTTTCAACATACCAACCACGATGCAGATCCCCAAGGATGCCAAACTTAAGGCCAGGGAACTCTTCGAGTCGTCACTCGATGACTCTGGTCGCCCTGATAGTGCCAAGGCACTTTCCATCGCTGATCTCGTGGTGAAGGCCGCTCCGCGTCACTCCATTCAGATCCTCAGGGAGTTTGCGCGCCTGATCCGACTCGAGACAGCCAAGCATCATGTCGTGATAGAAAGCGCCACTATGCTCGAACAAGGAACCCGAGACTCGATTCTCAAGACCCTGCAAGATCGGGATGGGGGTGCCGTCACGGTCGAAGTGAAAGTCGATCCAGCACTCATAGGCGGCACTCGCATTCGTCTCGGAAGTGAAGTCTGGGACGCCTCGGTGCTTTCCCGTCTCTTAGCCCTGAACTCCTAATCATCACTATTGCCTGTTAACCTTTCCTCTTTCTAAAACTCACCTTTCAACACCCACAAACCATGAGCAACCTCCTGCAAGAACTTGAAGCAAAGATCAGCGGTCTTTCCAACGCAACCGCCGCAAAATCCAATGTCGGAATCGTCCGCGAGATCGGAGACGGTGTCGCCCGCATCGAGGGGCTCGGCGGCGTCATGCTCAACGAGATGCTCGAGTTCCCCGGCGGGATCTTTGGCATTGCGCTGAACCTCGAGGAGACCGAGGTCGGTGCCATTATTCTCGGTGATTACACGTCGATCTCTGAGGGAGACGAGGTGAAGTCTACCGGGCGCCTGCTTGAGGTGCCGGTCGGCAAAGAGCTTCTCGGTCGCGTGGTCGATTCACTCGGACAGCCGATCGATGGGAAGGGACCGATCCAGTCGAAGACCTTCTACCCCGTCGAAAAGACTGCTCCCGGTATCATCAAGCGTCAGAGCGTTAGTCAGCCTCTCTGCACCGGTATCATGTCCATCGACGCGATGATTCCGATCGGCCGCGGTCAACGTGAGCTTATCATCGGCGATCGAGCCACTGGTAAGACCACGATTGCTATCGATACGATCATCAACCAGGCAAACATCAACCGCTCGGGTGAAGCCTCTGAAGATCCTTCCTTCCGTCCTATCTACAGCATCTACGTTGGTGTTGGTCAGAAGAATGCAAACATTGCACGTGTGGTGGACACGCTCTCCTCCCACAATGCCCTCCAGTACACGATCATTGTTTCTGCTCCCGCATCGGACAGTGCTTCAAACCAGTACCTTGCCCCCTTTGCCGGCGCAGCGATGGGAGAGTGGTTCATGGATAATGGCATGGATGCCCTGATTGTTTTTGACGATCTCTCGAAGCATGCCGTGGCTTATCGTCAGATTTCTCTCCTTCTCAAGCGCCCGTCGGGACGTGAGGCCTATCCTGGTGATGTCTTCTACCTCCACAGCCGTTTGCTCGAGCGTTCAGCCCGTCTTAGTGAGAAGGCCGGCAACGGATCCCTCACAGCTCTTCCGATCATCGAGACCCAAGCTGGTGACGTGTCGGCCTACATCCCGACAAACGTCATCTCGATCACGGACGGTCAGATCTACTTGGAGACCGATCTCTTCTATCAGGGTATCCGACCAGCCATTTCGGTCGGCCTCTCGGTTTCTCGTGTCGGCTCCGCAGCACAGATCAAGGCGATGAAGCAGGTGGCTGGTAAGCTTAAGGGCGATCTTGCCCAGTTCCGCGAGCTAGCAGCGTTTTCCCAGTTCGGCAGTGATTTGGATGCCCGTACCAAATCTCAACTCGATCGCGGAGGTCGGATCGTGGAGCTCTTCAAACAGCACCAGTACCACCCTCTTGCCGTGGAGCTTCAGGTTGCCATCCTCTGGACCATGCAGAAGGGATACTTTGATGCGGTCGCGGTCGATCGGGTCAAGGACTTCCAAGATCAGCTTTCCCAATTCCTAAACTCCCGCAAGGAGGCCCTTCTCGCTCTCATCCTCAAGAAGGGTGCCGTTGATGCTGAAATTGAGAAGGAACTGACTGCGGCATTGGAAGAGTTTAAAGTCATTTTCCGCTAAAATAACCATATAACGCACACTGGTAGCTTATGGCTAATACCCGCGACATCCGCCGACGCATCAAGTCGGTCAAGAACACTGCCCAGATTACGAAGGCAATGCAGATGGTCGCCGCGTCCAAGATGCGCAAGGCTCAGCAGGCTGCCATGTCTGGACATCCCTACTCACTGGTTCTCAACAGGGTCCTTGTTTCCCTGCGGGACATGGTGAGTGCGGACTTCCATCCTCTTCTGGAGATCCGTCCTGTGAAGAAGACGCTGGTCCTATTAGTCACCTCGGACAAAGGACTCTGCGGTGCTCTTAATACCAACGTGCTCAGAGAGGCGATGCTTCTCGATAAGGAAAAGACTCTCTTCGTTGCCTCCGGAAAAAAAGGAGCCTCTTTTTTGGCGAGAACAGGGCGCAACATGATTGCTGATTTCGCACTGCCCGACAATCCAACCTTCCTCCAGACCAAATCGATTTCTAAATTCTGCTTGGAGAAGTTTCTCTCTGGTGATGTTGACCGCGTCGAGGTGCTCTACCCGAAGTTCGTTAACACGCTGGTACAGAAGCCGCTCCTGGTTACTTTACTGCCCATTACGGATGATAAAGCCGCAGGAGTATCCCAATCGGTTAGTGAACAGGTGGCCAGTGAGGCAACGGTAACAACGGGTGCTCAGTTTCTGTTCGAACCGGGTGCGGATGAAGTCCTCAATTCCGTTCTTCCCTATTACTTTCACTTCGAGGTTTTCCAGATGATCCTCGATGCCCGAGCCTCGGAACAGAGCGCACGCATGGTTGCGATGAAGAGCGCAACTGACAATGCGAAGAGCCTCGTGAAGGATCTCACTCTTGAATACAACAAAGCCCGTCAGGCCAGCATCACTACTGAACTTCTCGAAATCACAACCGCCCAGATGGCTCTTGCGTAAAGGCTAAAAAATAAGCCCTCGAGATTCCAAAACCAACCTTTCCAAATTCATTAACCCCAACAAAAAAGCTCATGAGCAACACAGGCACCATCGTTCAAATCATCGGCCCGGTCATCGATGCCGAGTTCAACACCAAGGAAGGCAAACTTCCTAAGATCTATGACGCCATTGAGGTCGACTACACGGTCGACGGAAAGCCCGCAAAAGTAACCCTAGAGGTTCAGCAGCACCTTGGAGAAAACTGGGTGCGTGCTATCGCCATGTCCTCGACTGAGGGTCTCAAGCGTGGAATGGCTGTCCGTTCTCTTGGTAAGCCGATTTCGGTTCCTGTTGGTGAAGGTGTTCTCGGCCGTATCTTTAACGTTCTTGGAGAGCCTTGTGACGAGCGTGGCCCTGTCAAGGCGGACAAGTATCTTCCCATTCACCGCAGTGCTCCCCCCCTTGTCGATCAGGACACAAAGGCACAGGTTCTGGAAACGGGTATCAAGGTCATTGATCTGATCTGTCCCTTCACCAAGGGTGGTAAGGTCGGTGCCTTCGGCGGTGCCGGCGTCGGAAAGACCGTCGTCATCATGGAGCTCATCAACAACATCGCCAAGGGTCACGGTGGATATTCTATTTTTGCCGGTGTCGGTGAGCGTACCCGTGAGGGAAACGATCTCTATGGTGAAATGATCGAGTCCGGAGTCATTGCCGTCCAGAAGGACGAAAAAGGTCATCCAGTCAAAGATGCCGATGGCAACTTTATCTTCCTAGAAGAGGGTTCCAAAGTCGGTCTAGTCTATGGTCAGATGAGCGAGCCTCCCGGAGCGCGTCTCCGTGTCGCCCTCACGGCCCTGGCGATGGCCGAGTACTTCCGTGATGAGAAACACCAGGATGTGTTGCTCTTCGTCGATAATGTTTTCCGCTTTTCGCAGGCCGGTTCCGAGGTCTCCGCACTGCTTGGCCGTACGCCAAGTGCTGTCGGTTATCAGCCGACGCTCGCTTCTGAAATGGGCATTCTCCAGGAGCGCATCACCTCGACCAAGGATGGTTCCATTACCTCCTTCCAGGCTGTCTATGTACCTGCGGACGATCTGACCGATCCAGCCCCCGCTAACACCTTTGCCCACTTGGATTCGACGATCGTTCTCGAGCGTTCCATCGCGGAGCTTGGTATCTATCCTGCCGTCGATCCTCTCGCTTCGACCTCCAAGGCGCTTGCTCCCGAGATCGTTGGAGAAGAGCATTATGGAGTGGCTCGCGGCGTCCAGAAAGTGCTCCAGCGCTACAAGGATCTCCAAGACATCATTGCTATTCTCGGAATGGACGAGCTTTCCCCCGAGGATAAGCTGACCGTCTATCGCGCGCGAAAGATCCAGCGCTTCCTTAGCCAGCCTTTCCACGTTGCTGAAATCTTCACTGGATCCAAAGGTCAGTATGTGGCGATTGCCGATACGATCCGTGGATTCAAGGAGATCCTTGAAGGAAAGATGGATGAGATTCCCGAGGGTGATTTCTATATGAAGGGCGGAATCGACCAGGTAATTGCAGCGTCCAAGAATTCCTAAATGAGCTCTCTTCAACTCGAGATCGTCACTCCGGAGGCCCGTATTTTCACGGGAAGCGCGCAGATGGTGATTGCTCCCGGGGTGGAGGGTGGACTCGGTATTCTGCCGGATCACATGCCGCTGATGACGGAAATCCTACCTGGGGAGGTCATTGTGACTACAGAGGACGACGAACTTTCCTTCGCCGTCGGCGGAGGATTCCTGGAGGTGTTACCGGATCGTGTTTCCATTCTAACAGACATGGCGATTGTCGAGGGGGAGATCGACGAGAAGGCCGCCGAAGAAGCGGTTGCCCGTGCCGAACAGGAAATGCGCGATAAGGTTCTCTCCGGTGAGGAACTTGCCACGGTGCAGGCCTCCCTGCTTAGGTCCTTGGCGCAGCTTCGCGTCAAACGTCGTTCTCACCGGTAAGGGATTCTTATCCCTTTTCCCTTATTTCTTTTTAAGGGCAGATGCCAGTGGCCCCCTCAACCTGTCGTGAGTTGCTGGTTCAGTGTCTGGAATCGAACCGCTTCCTGATCGGCCAGATTCTTCTGAGCTCCGACTACACGTTGCGTCACGTCGAGGATGCTAATCGTGACGACCTTGATTTATTTAACTCTGCCACAGATGCCAGGCTTATTGCGCGGTATGATGCCCAAGAAGAGTTCCGTCCCCTGAAGACCGCACCGAATTTGAGGCGTGGCTGGCTACTCAAGCTTGGCTCACTCGAGGAGATGGAACGTGCGATCGAATATTTTTATCCTGCAGCCCTTGGACTCTGGCTTTCTTATCTTAATGGGTCCCTTAAGCCTACGAGCCTTCGTCAGACCTTGGACCGTCAGACGGGAATGTACCGGATCACGCAATTATTGAAGCCCGATCAAGCTCAGGAGCTTGTTGCGAAGAGCTGCACCTCCGACGGAGGATGCCTCCGAACCATTCTCTGGGATCTGACGCCCGGTGAACCCCTCTCAGGGCTTCCTGCCGAGAAGCTCTCTCTGGACACGCTTCCCACTGGCAGAATTCCGCTGATCTGCCGCGAACTCTGTAATCTGGTGATCGCGGCGGCACGTCCGATTGCCAAGGGAAACCTTCCTAAGAAGGACTGAGGAGAGAGGTTTAAGGACTAAGGAAACCTAGGACGACAGGACTAGTCGCTCTCATGACATGCCAGCCTCCGAAGCAATAAGGCTCTACAGAGGAACAAGCGTGCTTCCGATGAGTTCGCCTGACATCTCGGATGGAGGGCTTGCCGTGAGGCGAGGGGAGATCCTTGCCGTGGGAACATGGAAGGAGCTGGTTCGGGAGTATCCTAGCGCCTCGAGGGAAGATCTCGGTGAGGTGATCTTAATGCCCGGGCTGATTAATGCGCATTGCCATTTAGACTACACGATGATGAGGGGCGCTCTCTTTGGAGGCGGCTCGTTTGCCGAGTGGATCCAGCGCCTCAATGCCATGCGTCGTTCCCTGGATCAGAGGGATTACGTCGATGCAATAGCAGTTGGATTGAAGGAGCTTCATCATTGGGGCTGTACTACGGTCCTGAATATCGAGTCCTTTCCAGAGTTACTGCCCTTTCTTCTGGAATCCCCGATCAGGGTTTGGTGGTTCCTCGAAGTCATGGATGTGAGGAGTCGCCTCCAATCAGCAGAGGCCTAGGCGGGGGCAATCTATTTTCTCGAGAAAGCTTCCGAGGGGTTAGGAGGGTTCGGAATCTCACCACACGCCCCCTATACCGTCTCCCGCAACCTCTACGAACTTTCCTCGACCTATGCTCTTAAATATCAGCTTCCTCTCTGCACACACCTGGCCGAGTCCGAGGAAGAAATGAGCATGTTTGCCAAGGGTGAGGGGCTTCTCTACGAATTTTTACGCTCCATTGGGCGTCCGATGGAGGATTGTAAGGGGGTGACTCCGATTCAGGCTGTACTAGGGAGAGAACTTGTTCCCGAGGGATCGATCCTTGTTCACATGAATCAACTCGATAGTAACGACCGAGAGTTGCTGAAACGCACTGCAGGACGCTATCCCGTGGTCCATTGTCCCAGGACTCATGCATTTTTCGAACGAACTCCCTTTGATCTGAATTTCTTCCGCGATAGCGGGATTCCTCTTCTCTTGGGAACTGACAGTCTGGCAAGTAATCAGGATCTCAATATGTTTGCTGAGATGAGGGCGTTAGCAGAGGCCTTCCCTTTTCTGGATCCCTACGAAATTCTCCGTATGGTTACGACAGCGCCGGCTGCCGCGATCGGTCGTGCCGGAAGACTGGGGCAGTTTTCACCGGGAGCTCTTGCGGATTTCATTGCCATTCCCGATCTAGCACCGAATGGAGGGTTAAAAGGAGTTGCGGAACGGGTGCTCGCCAACCGGATTCCTCCGGCTGTATGCATCTCTGCTCAATCATGAGTGGACTGCGATCATTTCTTATTTGGATCTCTTCCAGGCCTTGGTTTTCAAGTCTTCTCCTTGGGCTTGTGCTCCTCACGGTGGCTTCCACCTACGCTCAAGTCCTGAGCTTCCATTTTCTGCCGTTCTGGGATGACGACACCAACATCCATCGGAATCACCTCTATGCGCCGCTTTCGTGGGGAAGCGTGACCACTTTTTGGAAGGCTCCCTTCCAGCAGCTCTACATTCCCGTCACCTATTCCGTTTGGGCGGGACTTGTCGCCCTCTCACGTATCGTAGCCGGGACAAGTATCAGTTTCGGACCGATCAATGCCGCGCTTTTCCACGGCATGAATCTTAGTATCCACCTCCTCTCCACAGGTATGGTTTTTATCATTATTCGTAGAATGCTGGGGGCGCGGCTTTCTACTTTTTCTACGGATTCGATCACTTCACCACGCGTTCTGCTTGCATCCGCGGCTGGAGCTCTTGCTTTCGGTCTTCATCCGATCCAGGTCGAGGCGGTCGCCTGGGTCTCGGGATTGCGAGATCTTCTGGGCGGTGCGCTCTCTCTTGCCGCCCTGGCTCTATTCCTTTCATGGCTTGATAACTCCGGAAGAAATACCCGGCAGGCCTTCCGATACATTACTGCCACCCTTCTCCTGCTCTTGGCCTTCGGTTCCAAGCCGGGGAGCGTCGTTACCCCAGCACTGGCACTCCTTTGCGGCTTCTGGCTTTTATGGGTCAGGGGACGTTCGCCTAAGCCCCTTCTCTGGCTGATTCCATGGTTCATGATAGCTGTTCTGGAGGTGATGATGACGTCCAAGGCACAGCCGGCTGCGGAACTTGCACGTTCTTTGGTGCCATTGTGGGCGAGGCCTCTGGTGGCTTGTGACGCGATCGCTTTTTACCTCTGGAAGCTTCTCTGGCCTGCGGATCCCTGGGGGCTCTGTGCTGATTATGGGCGTTCCCCTAACTCCCTGATGCAGGCCGGCATTCTCTACTGGAGTTGGCTGATTCCAATGCTCCTCGCGGTCCTGCTGGCATTCTTCAAAAAACTCCGCCCGTACATGCTTCCGGCCACTCTGATGGTCATCGGAGTTCTTCCGACGCTGGGTCTTATCCCTTTCAACTTCCAGGTAGTATCAACGGTTAGCGACCGATATCTCTATCTCGCCATGCTGGGCCCGGCACTGGCCTTTGCCATGCTGATCAGCGATGCACGTCCCCGGATTGCCATCATTCTGGCAGCTCTTTTTCTACCCTTCTGGACTGTCTTGACGCTACTTCAGATCCCGCAATGGGAGGCTGGAGAGTTTTTCTTTCCAGCGACGTTGGCCCGCAATCCCACTAGCTGGAAGTCGCGCCATAATTATGCATGCACACTGGATGCCCAAGGAAAACTTCCCGAGGCTCTCAAGGAGTTTGTGGAGGCGATTCATCTGCGTCCCTCGAATGCCGAGGCTTACAATGACATGGCCCTCACTCTCTTAAAGATGGGACGCCGTCAGGAGGCGATCCAGGAGTTCCAACAGTCCCTCCAGGTGAGGGCAACAACTGGGGCAGCACGCAACCTAGCAGCGGCGTTGCTGATGAATGGCGAACCTGCAAAGGCAGCTCAAGTTTTCCGACTTGCGATGCAGATTGACCCGGGTGACTTGCAGGACCAGCGCTCGTTGGCCTGGTTACTTGCAACACACCCCGATGGCACGGTTCGTAACGGCCAGGAAGCCGTTTCCCTTTCCAAACAGATCGTAGAAGCAACGAACGCGCAGGTTCCACTCTTTCTTCTCACGTATTCCGCAGCCTTAGCCGAATGTGGCATTTTTGATGAAGCATCTCGGGTGGCCACAATGGCGGCATCCGCCTATGACCATTCCGGGGATCCCGCGATGGCACAGATGATTCAGACAAGGGTGCTTCCTGCACTTGGAGCACATCAACCGATCAGGGATAATCCTCTTCTGAAGTGACTTGATCCCGAGAGGATCTTCTTGCACTCCGAAGCGGTAGCAGTAACCCTGCGCCTCCATGACTGCACGCTCACGCTCCAACAACAGAGCTTCCGACAAACTCAGGGAAGTCACCTTTCAGACCGGTATTGCGCCCCAAGCTTCCGGTTCCGTGCTGATTTCTTTCGGGCGCACTCAGGTTCTGTGCGCCGCCAGCATTGAGGAAGGTGTGCCCCGTTGGATGAAAGAGCAGGGTGTCACAGGTGGTTGGCTGACCGCTGAATACTCGATGCTTCCTTATTCCACCGCGCCTAGAAAGCAGCGCGACAGTTCCCGCGGCAAGATCGACGGAAGGTCCACGGAGATCCAGAGACTCATAGGCAGATCCCTTCGCGCTGGAATCGACCTTGAAGGCCTAGGTTCCAGAACTCTCTGGGTCGATTGCGATGTCCTTCAGGCCGATGGAGGGACACGTACGGCATCCATCACCGGTGCCAGCGTCGCCATTGCTCTTGCCTGCAACAAGTTGGTGAAGGAAGGGAAACTCGCCAAGAGTCCCGTGTCGCGCCAGATCGCTGCCGTAAGCGTGGGAGTTGTTGGTTCCGAGGTTCTTCTCAATCTGGACTATCCCGAGGATAGGGATGCCGAAGTTGATCTCAACCTCGTAATGACAGGAGATCTAGAGTTTATTGAGTTACAGGCCTCGGGTGAGGAGAATGTTTTCGGAGATTCCCAGTTGGCCACGATGCTGGATTATGGACGCCGAGGGATCTCCGAGTTGGTCGTCCGGCAGGAAGAAATACTCGCGGCGTCGCTTTGCTAAAGCAAAAATCGCCTTAAAAATCCTTGACCCCGAGGGTGACAACTGACCATATCAACAACTCAACTATTTTCATTATGTCCAGAAAGTGCTCCATTACCGGTTCGCGTCCCGTGCGCGGCTCTAAAATTCATCGCAGAGGTCTCGCCAAGAAAAAAGGTGGTATCGGTATGCATGTCACTGCCGTCACTGCTCGTTATTTCACCCCGAACCTTCGCAATAAGCGGATCTGGGTTCCCGAACTGAAGAAGTTTGTGTCGGTCAAGGTCACGGCCCGTGCCCTGAAAACCATTTCGAAGAATGGAGCCCACGCCACTCTATCCAAGGCCGGGCTTATCTAACTAATCACCATCAAACAACCCCCAACCAACGAAAGGACCCAATACCATGTCATTCAGCGCAGTTAGCAAGAAAAGCGGCAAAACCTATTTCCTTCATCAACGCCTCCAGGAGCTTCGTGGCGGTCAGAAAGTAACCCTTTACTATTTCGGTGGTGAGGCCAAGGAAGGTGCTATCGATGCACTTCCCGCTGGTTATGAAATCTCCGAGAACGAGCGTACTGGCCTTCCTCTCCTGAAGAAGAAGAAATAAGCTTTTTCATTAATTTCCTCCCCGAGGATACGGGCGCCGAAGAAATTCGGCGCCCGTTTTTGTTTCTTGCGGATGGAGGAGGGGGTTTGACCCCATCCTCGTAAGCGTTTAAAAAGATAAGATGAGTATAGATAGCAATTACGCGCACCCCGATGCACTCGTCACAACGTCATGGATGGCCGATCATCTGAAGGACCCCGGTATCCGGATTATTGAGAGCAACGAGGATATCCTGCTTTATGATATGGGGCATGTTCCGGGAGCTGTTCATATCGATTGGCAACGCGATCTGCAGGATCATACGATTCGTGATTACATCCAGCCCGAAGCCTTTGCGGCTCTCTGCTCGAAGAATGGGATTACCCCTGAAACAACCTGCATATTCTACGGAGATAAATCCAACTGGTGGTCCTGCTACGCGCTCTGGGTTTTTCGCCTTTTCGGTCATGAGAAGGTCAAGATCATGGACGGAGGACGCGACAAGTGGATTGAAGAGGGCAGACCTCTGACCCGTGAAGTTCCCCACTATGAGAAGACCGCCTATCCAGTTCCCTCAAAGCGACGTGATGCCGAAATTCGTGCCTTCTATGACGACGCCCTTGCCCAGAGCCGTGGCAAACTTCCTCTGATCGATGTCCGCTCCCCGGGCGAGTTTAAGGGACTGGTGACCCACATGCCAGAATACCCTCAGGAGGGGGTGCTGCGAGGAGGTCATATTCCTGGAGCGCATGGCATTCCCTGGAAGCAAGCCGTGAATAACGATGCGACTTTCAAGACTGCCGAGGAGCTTCGCAAGATTTACCAGACCGATCTTGGTCTCAAGCCCGATGACCAGATTATCGCGTATTGCAGGATTGGAGAGAGATCCAGTCACACGTGGTTCGTACTGAACTATCTCTTGGGTTTTGATAAAGTGCGAAACTATGACGGCTCCTGGACGGAGTGGGGAAACCGTGTCGGCGCGCCAATCGAAAAGTCTCTCTAGGGATCCTTGCGATGTCTTATCCCGCGAAGCTGTCCGCGATCATTGAGCTTTTCTCGGGTCTTCCCGACGCGGAGAAACGCGAGACCTTGATAGCCTATGCCGATCAGGCAAAGTCCCAGGAACCGAGGGAGGGTGAGTCGTTTGATCTTGAGGATGTGCGCAAGGACGAGGAGTGCACCGACACCGTGGCGATCTATCTCCGGCTCGACGAGCAGGGAGGTGCCCACTTCAGGATATCTCTTGGTCCCCAAGTCCAGACGCTGACGCGGGCCATGAGTTCGATCCTCTGCAAGGGGCTTGAGGGAATATCCCCGGCGGACATCCTGGAAATTCCTGCGGATTTTGTTCCAAAGATCGTCGGCGCTGAGCTTGTCCGCCTGAGAAGTCAGACCGTTTATTATCTGCTCACGCGCATTAAAAGCGTCTCCAAGGTCTGGTTGCAGCGCCAACGCAACGAGACTCAAGACAACAACGGTTAATCGCCTTTCGCTGAAGGTGCCTCGCTGTTTTATCTTCAAGCCTGACGGGATCGGAGACTTCTTTCTGGCCTCGGGAGTGGTGCGTCTCATGGCGCGGGAGTTTGGTGAGGAGAATCTGACCATAGCTGTCCTCCCGCTCCTGGAGTCGGTTGTGAGAGGTCAATTTCCCAAGGCAGAGATCGTCATTCTTCCCATCCGGAAGCAACGGGTCATTCTGAATGTTTTTGTTGCCAACTGCCTTCGCTGTTTCCCCTCGTGGCTTCAGCTCCTTCGGACACGAGTAGATACAGCGATTTCCCTGCGTCATATGCGTGACTATCTGCAGAGCTTTCTCTTCTACAGCGTGTGGGCTGGAAGGAGGCTCATGGCCTCGAATTTGCTTTTAGGTAATGGACGCAGGGTCCGGCGCTGGACGGAGCAATCCATGAATGCCATTTTTTCCACGGAGATCGCATATTATCCCGAGGCAAGACTCGGGATTCCGAGTGAGTTAGAAGCACATCGTCTGCTTGTTTCGGCGGTTCTTGGCCGAAACGTTGATCCCAGTGAGATCTGGCCTGAACTGAAAGCGGTGAATCCTTCCCCGATCGACTCTCTTTACTCCCCCTACTTTGTCTGTGCTCCGTACTCCAGTGACATCTGGAAAAACTTTCCAGAGCATCGCTGGATCGAGCTCTTTGTACTGCTCAATACTCAAGAAAGGGGCTCCAGACTTAGGAATCTCGTGCTGACAGGCTCGTCGGATCAGCGGCAATCCTTGGAAGCCTTTGGGGCCATGATCCGAAAGGCCCTTCCTGAGACGAGGATCAAGACCACTGTTCTGATTCCCGAGGATCTGCAGGGATTCATCGATCTCTTGGCCGGAGCTGATTGTGTATTCACCGTCGATACTGCTGCAGCCCATGGTGCGACAGCGCTTGATTGCCGAACCTTGATTCTGTTTTCAGGCCTCCATCAGGGGATGTTCGCTCCATGGACCAAGAGCAATCGTCAGCACTGGATCCTTCCCAAGGAATCATCAAGCGATATGCAATGGCATGAGGCCCATGCGACATCCGAAATCATGGAATGTCTTGAGAACATACTGTCAGCTCCCTGACGAGGCTCCGTTTTTTACTCTCTACGGGATGTTTTTTGATTGCAGTAGGGGATGTGTCGGTGTTTGATTTTTTGTTCCATTGATCCAGCGTAGCTCAGTGGTAGAGCGGTCGGCTGTTAACCGATTGGTCGTAGGTTCAAATCCTACCGCTGGAGCCATTTCTCACACTTTCCATGAACACCCACTACATCGAAGAGGCCTCCAAGGTCATTACAAACAAGCAGCAACTCGTCAATATGGTGAGCAAGCGTCTGCGCGAGCTATCCGCTGGAAGCCGCCCAATGATCGAAGTGGACCTTCAGATGGGACTTGCAGACATCGCCCTGGCCGAAATTGCAGCAGGTAAGCTCTCCACAGAGTTTACTCCGGATACGGAAACCTTACAGGCAGCCTAAAGCATCACACACTGGCATTCGGTGTTATCGAATGCCACATGATGGGCTGTGAAACAGATGTTTGCACACTCCACGCATGGGTTCTGACATCGTCACCAACCGCAAGGCTCTCAGGGATTACCAGATCCTTGAGAGATTTGAAGCTGGCATTTCTCTTGTCGGGACAGAAGTCAAATCGCTTCGAGCGGGTAGGGCTGATCTTTTGGGATGCTATGCAAAAGTTGAGAAAGGTGGGGTATTTCTCTATGAGGCCACGATCCAAGTTTATGAGAAGGCCAGTCACTCAACCCATGATCCCAAGCGCCCTAGGCAGCTTTTGCTTAATAAGGTCGAGATTCTCAGGATGCTTGAGCAGACTGCTCGCAAAGGGCTGGCTCTGCCCGTGCTGCGTCTCTATTGGAAGAAGGGACGGGTGAAGGTCGAAATTGGTCTGGCTAAGGGAAAACATGCCGCTGATCAGCGCCAAGATCTCAAAAAGAAAGCCGAGCAGCGAGAGACAGACCGTGAGGTCGCTCAATTCAAGCGGGGTAAATAGCAGTATTTCCTCATTGCACGCCCACTCCGTCGACAGCACCCTTTTTTCAAATGAAGACAGACCGGAAGAATGTTGTTCCAGCCCTTAAGGGAGTGTTTCCGTCCGCTGAGGAGTTTGCCGCGGAGGCTGCGACTCATTCGGTTGTCCCTGTGTGGATCGAACTGATTGCCGATTGTGAAACCCCTCTTTCCATTCTCTCAAAGCTTGCCTCCGAGGAATCATCCTTTCTTCTGGAATCTGCTGAGAAGAGCGATTTGGTGGGACGCTATTCCTTTGTAGGTTCCGGTGCCCGTGCGGTGATCTCCTCTCGTGGAGAGACAATCACCCTGACCGATCACAAGGGGACGCGGTCTTGGAAGGCTCCTGATCCCCTCAAGGAACTCGAGACCTTAATGTCGGCATACAGATGCGCTGTTCACCCGCAGCTTCCGGGATTCACCGGTGGAGCCGTCGGCTATTTGGGATACGAGGCCGTACGGAGATTCGAACCTTCCGTTCCTACTGCACCGCAGGATGATCTTGGGGTTCCCGAGATGCTTTTTATGATTGCCGACACCGTGGTGGCTTTTGACCACAAAGCGAGGAGGATCAAGGTGGTTGCGTGTGCCTTTCCGGGTGAACTTGGGGTCGAAGAATCTCGTCGCGAAGCTCTGGACCGGATTTCCGCACTCCTTGCAAAACTTGCTTTGCCGCTCGCGATGTTACCCTTTCCCGCCGGGGGGGATGCGGAATGCCTGCCCGTTTCGAGCAATATGAGCAGGGAGACTTTTGAAAAGGCGGTCGAGGACGCCAAGGAGTTCATCCGTGCGGGAGATATCTTTCAGATTGTCCTCTCTCAGCGCTTTGCGATCGCTTATGAGGGTGACCCTCTACATCTCTACAGGGCACTCCGATTCATCAATCCTTCGCCTTATATGTTTTGCCTACGACTGCCCGGCGGATTTTCACTCGTGGGAAGTTCTCCAGAAGTTCATGTCAAGGTCACCGACGGAAGTGTCCAGATCCGACCGATTGCCGGGACACGCAAGCGCGGCGCCACGCCGGAAGCCGATGAAGCACTCTGTCTCGATCTACTTGAGGACCCCAAGGAGCGGGCCGAGCATCTCATGCTTGTCGATCTTGCCCGAAACGATGTCGGACGTATTTCGGAGTTTGGCAGCGTGTCGCTTACCGATTTCATGACAGTCGAGCGTTACAGTCATGTGATGCATATTGTCTCCAATGTAGTCGGCAAGCTCTCCGGAAACCATTCCCCATTGGATGTTTTGCGGGCTACTTTTCCTGCCGGCACAGTCAGCGGATCTCCGAAGGTGCGCGCCATGCAGATCATTGCGACGATGGAGCCGACTGCGCGCGGTAGTTATGCCGGAGCAGTGGGATACCTTGGATTCAATGGGGAGCTGGATTCCTGTATTGCCCTAAGAACTGTTCTGCTGAAAGAAGGCATTGCCTATGTCCAGGCTGGGGCTGGTATTGTAGCAGACTCGAAGGCACCGGCCGAGTTCGATGAAACCGTCAATAAGGCAATGGGAGTCATTCGGGCTATAGATTTGGCAACATCGACTCTTCCCAACCACTCATAGTCATGATCCTTGTCATCGATAACTACGATTCCTTCACCTACAACCTTGTCCAGTACTTCGGGGAACTCGGCGCGGAGCCCGTGGTTCGCCGCAACGATCAGATCACGATTTCGGAAATTGAAACACTCGCCCCCGCCCGGATCTGCATCTCCCCCGGTCCCTGCACACCGAAGGAAGCCGGTATCAGTACCGAGGTAATAAGGACTCTGGCGGGTCGGTATCCCATTCTCGGAGTTTGCCTAGGGCACCAGTGCATGGGTGATGTCTATGGGGGTGAAGTGGTGAGGGCAGAACGCCTGATGCATGGTAAGACCTCTCCGATCCTACACAACGGACAGGATCTCTTCGCCGGGCTTCCGAATCCCTTCGAGGCGACGCGCTACCACAGCCTGCTAGTGAAGAGGGAGACATTCCCGGATTGTCTCGAGATCACGGCTGAAACCGCCGAAGGCGAGATCATGGGACTACGTCACAAGGAGCTTCCCGTCTGGGGTGTCCAGTTCCATCCGGAGTCCATCCTGACAACCCACGGCAAGGAACTTCTCGGTAATTTCCTCAAGCTGAAGGCCTGAGAAACCAGGAGATGGATCTCCCGCGGAGGCGCGGAGGCGCAGAGAAGTAATTAATGAAACAATCAGTGTGCAAATCTATGGTGATCCGCAGCTATGTACTTGAAACAGAGGGTGAGTGATGATGGATATCCACCTGTGGCAAAATTATTGAGCAGACTTCCTTGAATTTATCTTTGATCCCCTCTGCGCCTCTGCGCGAAACTCTCCCTTTTGCAGTAAATCATTGAAGATTTCGACGACTTCACGGGCGCAGGATTCTACTGTCACGCCGGTTGCTCCTTCCTCTTCTAATGATGTCATCATGACCCCGGGAAGACCGCACGGGGTGATGTGACTGAAGGCGCTTAGATCGCCGCAGATGTTGATCGCAAATCCATGCATCGAGACCCATCGCCGAACACCCACTCCAAGCGATGCGATCTTGCGATCACTCACCCAGACCCCGGTTTTTCCCTCAAGTCGTCCAGCAGTTATGCTGTGGAGTGAAAGGAGAGTGATGAGAACCTCTTCGAGAAATCTCAGGTAGGCATGCAGGTCCCGGTCAAAGAGACCCAGATCAAGCACGGGATAGCCTACCAACTGGCCTGGACCGTGATAGGTGGCCTGGCCACCCCGGTTTGTACGATGGATCGGGTAGGGGAGAGTGATTTCCTCTCTGAGGCTCGATTCATCACGTGTGCGCCCCATGGTGTAGACGGGCTCATGTTCCAAGAGAAGCAGGTGGTCCGTGACACTTCCCTCTATCTTTTCCTGAACCAACGATTCCTGAAGAGAGAGTCCTTCCTCATAGGAGAGCCTTCCAAGCCAGCGCGGTTCGATCCTCAAGCCCATTTCCTATTTTCGCTTAGGTGATGTGGTCAGTCCTGCTAGGGCAGCCAGATTGCCCTTCGATACAGGTGAAGCAGCTGTCCGGAGGTGAGTCAGTCCGATGGCGATTGCGTCCGCAGCATCACTGGGGGGCGTTTCCGTGAGGCCAAGTAGTGCCCGGATCATAAAGGCCACCTGTTCTTTCGCAGCAGCTCCCTTACCCACGACCGCTTGTTTTACGCGCTTGGGAGGATATTCATGGACCGAGAGGCCTCGCTGAGCGGCAGCTAGAACAGCCACTCCACGAGCAGCACCTAGAATAATCGCCGTGGCGTAACTCTGGACAAAGATGACTTTCTCGATCGCAAGCGCTGTGGGAGAGTGGCGCTCAATAACGCTCCCAAGTTTCTCATAAATAGAAACAAGACATCCTTCCTGTGAAAGGGAGGGATGATTTTTGATCACGGAATACTCAAGGCAACGGGTTTTACTCCCGGACTCCTCTAGGATAGCAAAGCCGGTGCCGCGAAGAGATGGATCGACTGCTAAAATACGCATGGTTCGTGATCTGCGATGAGCCCAGTCTGAACTGTCCGCTTCAACTATTAAAAGAAGTACCCTGCTTGCAGAAAAAGGGCAGTGGAGTCTGTAGGGTTAAATCAACGACCGCCCTGAGGCATAAAGCCACCCAAGGCGCCCGACCCTTCCCAGCTTGCCGGCTTGTTCCAAGGGATAGAGCTCACTGCTAAACTTTCGGGCGTCGTGATATCAGTACTCGGGGTCGTCGCACATCCAGCAAAAAGCAATGTGAAAAGAATCAGGAAAGCCCCAAGTTGTTTCATAGATTTGACTTATTGTCAGAGGAATCGTCACTTGGGCCTGAGTAGATAACAGTATCACCGGGTTGAACGCTCAATCCGGCACGGACGCTGTTAACGACGATGTCGGCGATTGAGGTGGAGGGCTCTACGGAGGTAATTCGCACCTTGCCTATCAACTGTGATCCGCGCTTGATGAGCATCTCGGCATTGTTCACCACACCATTGCGGTCCCCGAGGCTCAGCACCACAAAATTCCAGGAGGGATTCACAGCCAGAATGCGTCCTTCCAGACCACTGCGCATCGACTTACTGCGGCGCTGGGCTTCCCTCTCCTTGAGAGCAGCTAGTTGGCTCTCCTGATCCTTAAGTCTTGTCTGAAGGCTGGTAGTTAGAATGTCCTTCTCTTGAAGCTGCCTCTTGAGATCATCGGAAGGATCAGCGGGCGGTTTTGCCGTGGAATTCGCTTTCGCCTCGAGTTCTGCAATATGGGTATCTTTGGCCCCCATGTCCGATTTCATCTGGGCTAGGGAAGCATCTCTGTCGGCTACCTGCTTTTGGACATCAGCCATCAAGGAAGAGGATTTTGCAACCTGCGACTTGAGGTCGGTGTTTTCTGTCGCAAGTTTTTCTTGGTCGCTGCTGACTAGGGCAAGTTTTTCGGTTTTGCTTTTGGCATCAGCTGTCGCCGCAGCCTCTCTCTTGTTAACGGTGGCGACCTCTAAAGACGCAGCAGTGAGAGCAGACTTTGTTGTAACGAGATTAGCTCGGTTGAGGTAACCTAAAGCTGCTGCAGCCAAAGAAAGAACTGCAGCCAGAATAAGTAGGATTTTTTGCATTACGGGGGACAAAGAGGAGCGAATACCATTAAGGGGTTTGAATTCATATCTCAAGGAGCAAAAAGATGTTTCCATGATTGTTTTACCTTCTTCCTTAGAGTAGCTTGCAGGCGTCAGGGGCTATGGATGAAAGACCGGCAAACCCCGCCAGGGCAGGAATGCAGCAACGGCAGCCAGCTCTCTCTTGCCGTAGTTCCCTGACACTTTTTTTGTACCTTTTAGCGTTACTGGGATTCTTGCTTTCGATCTCATCAAAAACAGTTAGAAAGAGGAGATGCGCCACGGTCGTTTCGAAGAATCCATGTCCAACCTCCTCAGGGATTACGGTGAATCTGTCTCTTTTGACTGGAGGCTTTATGCCCACGATATTTTGGGAAGCATTGCCCATGCGCGGGCCCTGGTGAAGGCGGGATATCTTACTGAAGATGAGTTTAAATCTATTGAGAAGGGATTGAAAACAATCGGGGAGGAGATCTCGGCGGGCAAGTTCGCCTTTTCCGTTGATCTCGAGGATATTCATATGAATATCGAGAAGGAGTTGACGAACCGCATCGGGGATGCTGGCGCTAAGCTCCACACGGCCCGCAGCCGCAATGACCAGGTCGCCACTGACATCCGTCTCTACCTCAAGGACGAGATTGCCGCTCTACGAAAAGGAGTCTGTGGTTTACAGAAAGCCCTGGTCGGCCTTGCCTCGGCGAATGAGTCGGTACTCATTCCTGGCTATACCCATCTCCAGCGCGCCCAGCCGATACCTCTGGCTCATCATCTTCTTGCCTATGTTGAGATGCTTGACCGCGATCATGGCCGTCTCACGGATACGGCCGCTCGCATGGATGAACTACCGCTCGGTTCCGGGGCCCTTGCCGCCTCCACACTCCACCTTGACCGTGAAGCCATCGCGCAAGAGCTCGGTTTCTCGGGGGTTACTCAGAACAGCCTCGACGGCGTGAGCGATCGGGACTTCGCTCTCGAGTTGCTCTCGGCTCTCGCGATTCTTGGTATGCATCTTTCGAGGCTTTCGGAAGATGTCGTCCTCTGGACCACGACGGAGTTTGGATTTGCCAAACTCAGCGATCGTCATTCCACAGGCTCGAGCCTGATGCCTCAAAAGAAGAATCCCGATATTGCCGAGTTGACCCGAGGCAAGACAGGTCGCCTGTACGGCAACCTTTTCACCCTTCTAACCGTTCTGAAAGGGCTTCCGATGGCCTACAATCGCGACCTCCAGGAGGACAAGGAAGCGATCTTTGATTCCGTGGACACAGCCAAGATGGCCCTGGCCGTCACAGCTGAGATGATGGGCGCTCTGATCATCAATAAGGAGACTGCGACTACTGCTGCCAGTGATCCGGCATTGCTTGCCACAGATCTGGCTGATGAGCTGGTGCGCAAGAACATGCCATTTCGCAAGGCTCACGATCTTGTTGGTCAACTTGCTGCTGAATCCGCCAAGACCGGTATTCCTCTCGATAGGCTTCCTAAGGAATTCATCAGGGAAATCTGTCCCGAGCTCATCGGTGAATGGGAGGGGTTATTTGACCCGATTAGGTCTTTGAAGGCTCGTTCTGCAACGGGTGGCCCCTCTCCGAATAATGTTTCCATACGCCTTGCCTACTGGAAAAACATTCTCGTTTAGGCTCGGTCGAGATAACCGAGAGAAATTGTATTTATGGAACTGAAGAACCTCTTCTCTTTCCGGGAGCAGAGTGACGAGGCGCTTCCGTTCATGGACCATCTCGGTGATCTGCGCGTTATGATCATCCGGATTGCCGTGACGCTTGTACTGGCCATGGTAGGCGCATTTTTCTTCAGGGGTATCCTTGCCACCGTTGTTCAGCGACCGTTGATTGCCGTTGATCCAATAAGGGCCAGTTCCCTGCAGTCCCTCGGAGTAGCCGACTCCATGACCATCTCGCTGGAACTCTCCTTCTACGCAGGACTCATTATTTCTTTTCCAATTATCCTAATCTTTATTGCACAGTTTCTTTTTCCCGCACTCAAGCCCACTGAACGGAAGATCCTACTTCCTGTGGCAGCCTTTGGTATGGCTCTTTTTGTTACTGGAATTCTCTTTGCCTACGTTGTGGTGTTGCCGGGCACGCTCGATTTCTTCTTTAAGGATGCCAAGTCCATGCACTGGACACCGACCTGGACCGTGCGCGAGTACTATTCTTTCACCACCCAGTTCATGATTGCCTTCGGGGTAGCCTTTGAGATGCCGATGGTAGTTCTGGCCTTGGTAAAGATAGGTATTCTGAATACTGAGAAGCTACGCAAGGCCCGATCAGTTGCGATCATTACCATCTTTACCGTGGCGGCCTTCATCACACCCTCACCCGATTTCGTGACCTATCTTCTGATGGGTGGACCTATGGTGGTACTGTACGAGTTTTGTATTGTGCTGGCCAAGTGGGTTGAGCCAAAGACTACGATTGCAGTCGAATAAAAAGGTTTTCACGTAAGCTTTCGCTTGGCCCCACAGGAAGGCTCAACTGCTATGTTACCAAACCGGAATTTCTTTTTCGGGGAAGTCCGGAAATTATAAGAAACAGTGTCGTGACGGCGGGAGTAAGCCAGGGAAAGAGGATTCCATGACTCAGTGAGCTTGCAATGGCCGCAAGCGTTCCAAGCATCAGAAATAGGGCAATGATCAGTGAAGTAATCCCATTGCAATATTGTCCGGTGACAAGCAGACCGATACACGCCGTGCAGAGGAGGAGTTGAGTGGACCAAGGTAAGTGTTTCCAAGCGAGTTTTGATGCAAGTTTCTGAAGTATTGAGAGGAAAGGCTGATCCGATTTCTTTCCGAGGATCACGAGTGCATCGTTCCACGCTGTATCATAGGAAGAAGTGGGCTCACCACGCTCCTTCTGCTCCGCGTGAAGGAGGAAGTCCTCTAACGAAGAGGAATTGATAGGACTCGAAGCCTTCGTTCTGAGAGACCCATCGGCGGTCAGAACAAGGGGGGAGCGATTTGGAATGAGCAGAAGCCTCCCGCCAAGCAGCCACAAGATCTCTTGTTTTTTCGTTGAGGGACTTTCAATCCCAACCCCAGTTTCTTTCCCCGCCACTTCCTCCTCGATGACATGCCACCAGGTTGATCCCACTACCTCGCCTTGTGCTGTTTTAGCAAAGAGCTGCAGACTCTCTGGCGTGAACTGAGACGTTCCTGACGAATGAAGGTCGAAGGGTAGAAAGCATCCCTGCTCCTTATCTGAAATGCTGCCCGGCAAGGTCACCCAATGAGTGCCAAGATGAAAAAAGTTTGGGGGATCGTAACGGCAAAGCGGTATACAATGATAACGTGCAGCCTCTGTGGGGGCCTGAGACTTAATGACGTTGATTCCTTCTGCCCTGAGGGTTGATAAGACTCCTAGGAGGAGTTGCTCCGATTCCTTATCCGAGGTCACTTTCCCCGCGATCATAATCCGTGATGGGTGGAGCTTACCAAGACCACGCAGAGCCATGGCGACATCCATTGCGGGAAAGGCTTCCTCACCAGGCGACATCTCCAGAAGTGCAATCTTAGGTCCGAAATTCTCTACACCATGAACTTTCGTGATCCAGGTGGCTGGGAGGACTTTCAGGAGTCGCTCTTCCAGCGGCCACGTCAGCCCGAGTAGCTGAACGAAGGTGGCGAGCAGAATGATCGTGCCAAAGGCGATGCTCAGAATAGGGGAGCTGACGTTCTTGGGTTTGACTAATGCAGTGGGAGCCGCAGGCGTCCCTCCATCATCTGATTCCTTGAGATAATAAAGTGCCATGACCAATACGGTGCTTAGTGCTATCCGCTGAAATGCATGTTAGCCACGGGATACTTTGATCAGAGCCTCCGCATGGGCCTTTGCGGATTCGCTTACCCCTCCCAGCATTCTGGCAATTTCAGAAATACGTTCGGATCCATCGACTGAAGAAAGAGTTGTTTCTGTACGTCCTTCCTGAACGCTTTTCATTACCATGAACTGTGATGATGCGGCCGCCGCTACTTGAGGCAGGTGAGTGATACAGAGGACCTGGTGTCCGGAACCGAGCTCTCTCATCTTGGCCGCGACCTTTGTCGCGATCTCGCCTCCGACATTGGCATCGATCTCGTCAAAGACCAGAAGCGGAATCTTATCCTGTGCGGCAAGCGCCGACTTGAGCGCCAGCATCACACGGGAGATTTCTCCGCTGGAGGCGATGGATCGGAGGTTCTGTACGGGCTCACCCGGATTCGGAGCAAAAAGGAACTCAGCAACCTCACCTCCATCAAGGCCGTACTCTGCCTGCTTCTCAAGAGTGATTTCAAATCCAGCCTGCTTGAACCCTAGGTCGGCCAGTTCCCTAGCCACGAGCTTTGCAAGCTTGCCTGCTCCCTGTGCGCGTTTCGCTCCAAGCTTTTCGGCTGCTGATTGGAGTTTGCTCAGCGCTTCGGAGAGATGCTGTTCGGCGGCGGATTTCAGTTCCGCGTACCCCGAGAGTTTATCGAGTAGAGCGGCTGAGGCCTCACCCCTGGCAATCACGTCGGAAAGCGCCGGGCCATACTTTCGGCGCAACGTAGAGATTAGGTTTAGACGCTCCTCGAGCTGATGGAGTTCACCGGCATCGACCTCGATGGTCTCCGCATAATCACGAAGATCCGAGATCAGGGAATCGAGATCGCTCGTGATCCTCTCCAGTGTCTCCAGATGCGGGGCGGAGCGCTCATCCAATCGACCGAGTTCCCTGAGAAGTCGGGCTGACTCCGAGAGCGCCAGACTCGCTCCCCGTTCCTCGTCATCGAGACGCGCAATCGAGGAGGCTGAGAGTTCGATCAGGCGGCGACTATTCGAGGCGGCTTTGTATCGGGCGTTCAGCGTCTCTTCTTCCTCTTCGACCAGATTGGCGGAGTTGATTTCCTCGATTTCGAGCCGCAGTTGTTCGATGCGATCCCCACTACCGGCCGAGGCCTCGAGTTCATCCAGATGACGTTTGGTTGAGGCCACATCAGCGCGCCGTTCGAGATAGACTTCTCTCAGCGGCAGTGCCTCGCAGTAACGGTCCAGTAGCAGGGTTTGCTCACGTCGTGAGAACAGGGATTGGTGATCATGGGGCCCGTGCAGATCGACGAGACGAGTTCCGAGTTCCTTGAGGACTGAGAGATTGCAGGGACTGCCGTTGATGAACTGCCTACCCGTGGTGTTGCTCCCCTCAGCGGCGATGGTTCTTTTCAGAATCAGTTCTCCCTCCTGACAGGGATCGATGCCGGATTCTTCTAGTAGTGAATCGATCTCACGAGTCTCCTCCAGTGAGAAAAGCGCCTCGATCCCAGCAGACGATGCACCGGCTCTGACTACTCCTCGGTCCGCCCTCTCGCCTAGAAGGAATTTGAGTGCTCCAAGGATAATCGATTTTCCAGCGCCGGTCTCGCCGGTCACGGCTGTGAAACCTGCAGGAAGATCCCATTCCAGCTCCTCAACAAGGGCAAGATTACGGATTCGGAGAGATCGGAGCATGGCCGACATGGCGGATACTATGCCACTGGGGGGAAGGAAGTTGAAGCGCTCATTTGGTGCCCCGAAAGAAAACAGACTCGCGCAGAGGCGCAGAGGCGCAGAGAATAAATAAATGAAACGGAATGTGTTTCGCATTCAATTGTTTGAATCTGTCATCACTCAGTTCACGAAAACAGAGTGCGTCTCAAAAACCGAATTGCCGTCTGCATCCACGGAATTGAAGGATTATACTCAGTGTCTCTGCGCCTCTGCGGGATAAAGTCCCATGGCTTCATTGGAAATCACCTTTCTTGGCACAGGTACCTCCCAGGGTGTTCCCATCATTGGCTGCGACTGCCCCGTCTGTTGTTCTACTGATCCTAGGGATCAACGCAGTCGCACTTCTCTCTTGGTGAAGGCTCCTGACTTGCATTTCGTGATCGATACCGCCCCTGAGTTCCGGATGCAGTGCCTTCGGGAGGGGGTCACCAGTCTGGATGCGGCCCTGATCACTCATGCCCATACGGATCACATCATGGGATTCGACGACATGAGACGCTTCTGCGAAATGGATAATAAGGAAATGCCTATTTATGCCTCCGCAGAGACGATGGAGGGGCTCAGAAATACTTTCCGTTATGCCTTTGATGAACCTCAGCCTTGGAAAAATTATCTCCGCCTTGCCCCGAATCTTATCCGGGGTCCTTTTCAACTGGGCGAGACGACCGTGGTCCCCGTCGACCTACCCCACGGGAAATTCACCACCACAGGCTATGTTTTTCATAGGAATGGTCGAAAGTTGCTAGCCTACTTCACCGACTGTTCAGAACTGCCGACTACGGCTGTCGAGGCCGCCCGGGGCGCCGAGCTACTCGTGCTGGACGCCCTAAGAGATCGACCTCATCCTACACACATGAATTTCGATCAGGCCATTGCCGCCAGTCGGTTAGTTAGGCCTGCAAGCACCCGATTTATTCATCTGTGTCATGAGGTTTTCCATAAGGAGAAGGAGTTGGAACTGCCGCTGGGATTCCATCTGGCTTATGATGGTCTGAAGTTGAGTTTGGGGGAGCCAATACAGCTATGAGTCAGAGACGGATTTTTCTACTAGTCTCCTGCTTCTTCGTTCTTGCAGCCTTGCTGAACGCAGCCCACCTCTCTGCTGCAACTCCTCAGGAGGATGCGGCCGCCACTGTGGTGATCTATAATGCGAATGATCCCAACTCCAAGGGGTTGGCCGACTTCTACTGTTCAGCACGAGCGATTGATCCTTCGCATGAGATCGCTCTTTCAACAACAAATGTTGAGGAGATCTCTCGGAACGATTACGACATCTCCATCGCCACTCCGCTCCGACGGGAGCTAGTGAATCGTGGATATTGGAGCGTTACCCAGGACATGATGAACCGTCCCATCCTGATAGCCTCGAGCATTCGTTACGCTGCAGTGATCCGAGGTATCCCGTTGAAGATCAAGGAATGCGGCGACTATCCCGGCGATTCACAGTGCCAGCCTGCTCCAGTAGGCACCGTGAATGCTGCATCCGTCGACTCGGAGCTTTCCACCCTGGGACTCTTTTCGCCTCAGATCTCGGGGGTACTCAAGAACCCCGTTTGCAACAACGCTTCCTACTCGGTCTTCAACCCACAGGTTCCTCCCGCGCTGCTTTTCGTGGCACGGCTCGACGCTCCGAGTGTGGAAGCTGTCAGATCCATGGTCGTGAACGGACTCCGTGCAGAGAAAGAGGGCCTTTGGGGATGGGGATATATTGATCTTCGCTCCATCACCTCTGCCGGATATGTGCAGGGGGACAACTGGATCAGGGCAGCTGGCGCTGCAATGCGGCGTTACGGCATCCCGGTGATCACGGATGACCTGCCCGATACTTACCAATCAGGATTTCCAGTCACTGATGCCTCCGCCTACTATGGCTGGTATTCCGAGAACATCGATGGCCCGTTCGCGGATATTTTCTTCCAGTTTGTACCAGGAGCCGTCTCCGCGCATCTGCATTCCTTCAGCGCTACCACACTGCATGATCCGATTAAGGGATGGACTGGACCTCTCATTCAACACGGAGCCAGCGCCTCCGTAGGGAATGTCTACGAGCCCTACCTGGCTTTCACTACCGACTTCGGTATTTTATGTTCCAGCCTGCTTGCCGGATCTAATCTGGCCGACAGCTACTATGCTGCCCAGCCCGTACTCTCCTGGATGAGTATCCTGGTGGGTGATCCCCTCTACCGTCCTTATGCTTGCTTTGCTCAGGCCGACAGTACCTCTGCCTCCAAGAGTGTCTGGACAGATTATCGCAGGATCATTCTTTCCCATGATGGAGATGTCCTCAAGTCGGCACAGGATCTAGTCGCACGCGCCAAGCAGGGGGGTGAGAGTCTTTATCTTGAGGCGCTGGGGGCTGCCCAGATGGATGCGGGAGCTCTTCCGGCGGCGGAGGCAAGCTTTGCCATGGCATTTAAGATGGCAAAAGAAAACACGGTGCAGTTTCGCTTGCTGCTTGAGAATGCTCGATGCTTTGAGAAGAAGGGAAATCCCGCCCAGGGAGCATCACTTCTGCGCTGGGGATTGCTTCATTATACAACAGCCTCCCAGCGGGGGATTCTTCTGGAATGGATCGCTAGGATGGATCCGATCAAGCCAGCTCCAGCGTCATCTGCGGTACCATCCATCAGATAAGAAAAATGGAACTCAGATGCAACGGATGCGAAGCAACGGCCAAGCAAGCAAACTCAGGAAAGGTTTCAAGAATTGCTTCCTTAAGATCGAGCGGCATTCACTGCCTCCTCTGGCTTTTAGTATCCACTGCTTCATGCCTCACGCCGGAAGATGGCGGTTCAAATGCAGGCAAGGAACTTAAAGCGTTTCCTCCAGCAGGTGAGGGGATGTCTCGTTATGTGATTTTCCTGCCGGCAGAGAAGGATGAGGAACTTCTGAAAATCCAACTGATGGTCGGTAGGAGTATGCAACTCGATTCGAAGAACCGATACTTCTTCGGAGGACGACTCGAGACGGTTCCCATTCCAGGGTGGGGGTATAATCGGTACGTCCTGAAATCCCTTGGTCCCATGGCGGGAACTCTCATGGCAGTCGATCCCAATGCGCAAAAAATCGAACGCTTCATCACCCTCGGAGGGGAGCCTGAACTCTTTCGCTACAACAGCCGTCTGCCGCTGGTGGTTTATCTCCCAGAGGGCGTCGAGGTTCGTTACCGCATCTGGAGAGCGGATAAGAGGGTGGAGAATGCTCTCAATCAGTAGGCTGCATTCATCCTGCCGGAGGCCAAATCCCAAAAAATGTCCCTTCTCTCTCGAGAGGGTGCACGGGGGCTTTTTTTGAATATCTGAGCAGTATTTATTTTAATGCAGCAATATTTATATATATTTGAGGTATGAAAACGACCATCGATCTTCCGGAGGAGATGCTGCACCGGGCAAAGGTGTTAGCGGCACGGCAGCATTCCACACTCAAGGAACTTGTGATTGCAGGGCTTGATCATGTTCTGGGAACGAGTGCAAGCACATCACTCGACGCCCCTCTAGGCAGGTTGAGACAGGGACTTCACCTCGGTAACAAAGCGATGTCCCGCGACGAGATCCATGCACGCCGTTAGATTCCTCGACACCAACATCCTGCTCTACGCCTACGATCTGGATGCCGTCGGCAAGAGGGATCGTGCACTAGAACTGGTGGAGGAGGGGTGGAACCGGCTCGGCGAGACCGCGATCAGCGTGCAGGTTCTTCAGGAACTTCATGTCAACTTGGAACGCCGGAGTGTCACTAGGGAGAAAATCCACCAGATCGTGCGCGACTATTCCAGTTGGCCGGTTGTGGAGAACACCCTCTCCCTGATGCAGGCGGGTCTTGCCGAGCAGGCCCGTTGGCAACTTTCGCTCTGGGATTCGATGATCCTGGCCGCCGCCCGCGTATCCGGAGCATCCGAGCTGATTACAGAGGATTTTAGCCACGGACAGGACTACGGGGGAATCAAGGTAATCAATCCCTTTGTGTGATCACGATCATGCTCAAGGGCTGATGTCCCGGAGTATCAGTCGTGCTTTTTGCGCCTGAGCCAGATATTGAGCTTGATGATCAGTGAAATGGCCACGATCGACTCGGCCCAGAAGAATCCGAGATAGCCGCTCAGCACACCCATGGTGGGTGCAAAGGGTTGGGCATTGCGGATGGCGGGGAATGCAAAGAGCAGGGCCGCGCAGAAAGCCATCTCTCCCATCTCGGGAGCCTCCAGGGTGGGGGAGTTGTCCGGCATCGGGATCATGGTGACGTTGTATCCTTCGAAGGTCGGTATGTTGAAATCAAAGGTGAAGGGTTGGCGTTTCAGTTCGGGTCTGCTGCCGGAACCTATTCCTTCCTCGCGATCGACAAAGAGCCTGATCCTGGCGCGATGCGTGTCGAAGGGATAGAAGAACTGGGACCCTGTATCTTCGACCTGATAGATACTCGTCAGGAAGTTGTTATAAACGGAGCAGGGGGCCTGTCGTCGATGTCCTGATCCTTGGCGGAAAGCGCAAATACAGGGAGACAAAGAAGAACAACTGCAAGGGGGATACTGGATTTCAGACGGCGTGAGCTATGCACGACACTCTGCAAATAAACGAGGTATCGTGAAACCCGAAACTTGCGGCAAATCACCCCCAGATCTTGATGATTCCGTTTTCGGATTTCGATTGGAAAAACCTCGGGAAAAGGCAAGTTACAAGCTTCCAGCATGACCAGTCTTCTTGCTCTCCTTGATGATATCGCCACCCAGTTGGACGACGTGGCGTTTTTGAGCAAAGTGGCTGCTCAAAAGACCGTAGGTGTTCTCGGGGACGATCTGGCGCTCAATGCCCAGCAGGTCAGCGGGGTTTCGGCGGACAGGGAACTTCCCGTGGTCTTTGCTGTCTTCAAAGGATCGCTGGTGAACAAGGCCATCCTTGTTCCCTCGGCACTGATTGTCAGTGCGGTGACTCCCTGGCTGATCACTCCGTTGCTGATGGCGGGTGGGGCCTATCTCTGCTTCGAGGGAGTTGAGAAGCTGGCCCACAAGTTTCTTCACCGTGGGCATATCGCCCGGGAGGCTGAGGCCGAGATGCTCCGAGCCGTGAAGGATCTCGCCCTCGACCTCCCGGCACTGGAAAGGGAAAAGGTCAAGGGAGCCATCCGGACCGACTTCATCCTTTCTGCTGAAATCGTCACCATCGCGCTTGGCATGGCACAGGGGAGTCCTTTGCTCAGCCAGATTCTGGTGCTGTCTGGAGTGTCGCTGCTGATGACATTCGGTGTCTACGGTCTGGTGGCTGGCATTGTCAAAATCGACGATCTTGGCCTCTACCTTTCCCGATTACCGTCCACGAATGGACTAGGCTGTGGATTGCAGGCGGTCGGCCGCAGCCTGCTGCAGTTGACTCCCTGGCTGATGAAGGCCCTGTCGGCGGCGGGCACGGCGGCGATGTTCTTGGTGGGAGGGGGCATCCTAGTGCATGGCGCACCCTTCCTCCACAAGCTCACGGCCCACATGCCGCTACCGATACTCTGGGATGCCCTGGTCGGAATAGGTGCCGGCACCCTGGTGCTGGCCGTCGTGCTGCTGGTGAAAAAACTCCTCCCTAACTCCTCAAAGCACTAATCTAATCAAATTAGCCCAGGAGTTTTGGATGCGGAGCTAGTCTACCAAGCGAGCGCAGACAAACGCCGCCAGGACTCAAAATTGCGAGCCTTTGAAAACCAATCTTTAATTGGTTTTCAAAACCTCGATGAAGGCTTCTTGGGGAATATTCACCTGCCCGATCGCTTTCATCCGCTTCTTGCCCTCTTTCTGCTTCTCGAGGAGCTTGCGCTTGCGGGTGATGTCGCCTCCGTAGCACTTGGCGGTCACGTTCTTGCGCATGGCACCGATACTTTCCCTGGCCACAATCTTGCCGCCGACGGCGGCCTGGATGGCGACCTGATACATCTGAACGGGAATGACATCCTTGAGCTTTGCAGCAAGTGAACGGCCGCGGGCTTCGGCCTTGTCACGATGCACGATGCTGGAGAAGGCATCCACGGGTTCTCCATTGACGAGCATCTCGAGCTTGACCATGCGGTCTGGTCTGTAGCCTGCAGGCTCGTAGTCGAGGGAACCATAGCCGCGGGTGACGGATTTGATCTTATCGTGGAAGTCGACCAGGATCTCGTTCAGCGGCAGGACTGCGGTGATCATGACGCGCCGGGTGTCGATCGAGTCGGTGCTCTCCACGATGCCACGCTTCTCCATCATGATTTGCATGATGTCGCCGATGTTTTCGTTCGGGATCATGACAAAGCATTTCACGACCGGTTCGCGGATCTCCTCGACGACACTCATGTCGGGAAGGTTGGCGGGGTTGTCGACCATGAGGAGATCCCCATTGGTCTTGATCACTTCGTAGACGACGCTCGGATAGGTCGCGATGATATCCATGTCGTACTCACGACGCAGGCGCTCGACGATGATCTCCATGTGAAGGAGTCCTAGGAAGCCGCAGCGGAAGCCAAAGCCCAGAGCGACGGAACTCTCAGGCATGTAGTTAAAGGCGGCGTCGTTGATCTGGAGCTTGCCCATGGCCGTCTTGAGTGGCTCAAAGTCGGCTGTGTTGATCGGGTAGATGCCGCTGAAGACCATCGGCTGGACTTTCTTGAATCCGGGGAGGGGTTCTGAGGCCGGTTTCTTGGAATCGGTCAGGGTGTCACCGATCTTGATTTCGGCAGTGCTCTTGATGTTCCCGATGAAGTAGCCGACATCGCCCGGGCTCATTGCACCCGTGGCAGTCATCTTCGGGGTGAAGATGCCGACCTCCTTGACCTCATAGGACTGGTTGGTCGACATGAGCTTCACCTGGGTTCCAGCCTTGAGATTTCCCGAAAAGACACGGATATAGCTGACAACTCCCCGGTAGGTATCGAAGAGGGAATCAAAGACAAGGGCTCTCAGGGTACCATCTCCCTCAGGGGGTGGGGGGACGCGCTGAACAACGGCCTCCAGGATCTCGACGATTCCGATGCCTGCCTTGGCACTGGCGGGAATCGCCTCCTCGGCTGGGATGGCCAGGAGGTCCTCAAGCTGTTTTTTGACTGCTGGAAGATCCGCGTTAGGCAGATCGATTTTGTTAATGACCGGGATAATCGTCAGGCCCTGTTTATGGGCCAGATGGATATTGGCCATGGTCTGTGCCTCGACACCCTGAGCCGCGTCAACAACAAGGATGGCACCCTCGCAGGCGGCGAGGCTGCGGGAGACCTCGTAGGCGAAATCCACATGGCCGGGAGTGTCCATGAGATTGAGAGTGTACTCCTGACCATTCTTGGCCAGGTACTGCATGGAGACTGGGTGAGACTTGATCGTGATGCCGCGCTCGCGCTCCAGATCCATGGAGTCCAGAACCTGCTCCTGCTTGTCACGGTTGGCGATCGTGTTGGTGACCTCCAGAAGACGGTCAGACAGGGTGGTCTTCCCGTGATCGATATGGGCGATGATGCAGAAGTTGCGGATATTCTGAACAGACATGGGCAGTCGGTGAATATCGTGCACTGGGGGAACAGGGTCAATGTTCTTGGAAGATTCAGGAAGGATCACTGTACGATTTTTCAAGATAGCTTTATTCTTTGAACTTGATTCCTAAATCCGCGGATCGCAGGGTTCTGTGAGATGAGCGGCAACGATGATTCCTCCGGTCGTTCCAAGTCCTGGATCTGGATAGGGTTGTTGGTGGGGATTCTGATTGTTTTGCTGACGGTTCCCTTCATGGCTATGGGAGTGGCGTTGACGAAGGCCTGTTTCATGCCCCTATATGATCGGGAAAAGAATCATCCATCATCGCTTGTAACGACGAATTCTTCGGTGCGTGGAGACGCATCTGACCCGATGGGGAGTTTGCGGGCCAGCTTGGAGAAAGCTGCATCAAACGTCATCAGGTTGCCGCAGTTAAACTCCAAGATGAAAGAAGTACAGATTTTGGCGCCTCCTGCTTCCATGACCAAAGCTACCAATCAGATTCATCACATGTTATCTGACCGCAATCTCCAGTATGTGGAAGCTGTTGAAAATGACCGTATCCGTATTGTCGTCATTATTAAGAGCAAAGAATGGTCTGAACTTTCTGGGAGTCTCCAGACAGCTATTCAGAAGGATGGTTTCATCTATCGAGGGCCTAGTCAGACAGCTACCGCCGGTGATCAAGCTGACACAATGGTCGCCGAGATTGAGATTATTAGGAGATCGTCTGACTAGAGTAAGCAATCCTTCTCCTCCTTCAATCCATTATTCATGACATATATTATCTGTAGTTATTGAATGGAGAAGATAATAGGGCCTGCAGGATTGTTTTCTGACGCATTTGGCCTTTTGATCTGCTGCTTACAGAATGACCGCTAGCACTCTCAAAACTCTCCATACAAATCGAATCGACGCACTCTTTGCTCGCCTGAAGGCGGAAGGAAGGACTGCCATGATTGCCTACATCACTGGCGGCGATCCTACTCTCAGCGCCTCGGCTCAAATCGCCATCGAGATGGAAAAGGCCGGAGTCGATCTCCTTGAACTCGGTATTCCCTTCTCCGACCCTCTGGCGGATGGAGCTACCATTCAGATGGCTGCTGGTCGCGCCCTGGCCGCAGGAGCCTCAGTCCCGGGGATCATCGATCTCGTCCGCGAGATCCGCAAGACCAGCCAGATCCCGATCGTCCTCTTTGCCTACCTGAATCCGGTCTATATCTACGGATTTGAGAAGTTTCAGGAGGATGCCATTGCCGCTGGAGCAGATGGCTTGCTGCTCCTTGACCTACCTCCTCAGGAGGCAGCTAGGAATAACGAACTCTCATCAGACCAAGGACTCAAGGCAATCCGTCTGATAGCCCCGACCACTCCACCCAAGCGACTCAAGGAGATCACGGATGCTTCCGAGGGCTTTATCTATTATGTCTCCCGTGAAGGAGTCACCGGAGAACAGACTAGTCTCTCGACCGATATTGCCGAACGAGTCGCCGCCATCCGTGCCCTCACGAAGGTGCCAGTCGCCGTCGGATTCGGCATTTCAAATCCTGAACAGGCAGCAACGGTCGCAGGACTAGCCGATGGCGTGGTCGTGGGCAGTGCCATTGTCCGCAGGATTGCTGAGATCGGTGATACGCCGGAACTGCCCGCTAAGATCGCTGACTTTGTCCGTCCGATTGCCGAGGCAGTGCACGGCACGAAACACTAAAGTTTTCCCGCAAAAGGGCAGAGATGAATTTCAATATGGAACTCAAGAGCTCAGGAATGAATGTGGTTGGTAAGGTTAAGCAGGTATAGGGCCGGCGAGCCACCGAGTGCCGGGATTCACGGCCAGACCTACAACCTTCGATTCTGGGATTTTTCTCTCAGGTTCACCTCTTCTTTTTTCATGAGTTCATGAGTTCCATATTAATCCTTTATTCGTCAGTTGCTCTGCGTCTGCAGGAGAATGCCCCTTCATCCTTTCCATTATGATCATTGCGAATGATACTTACGGGATGATTTTGGAGTTCACCAAGATGAATGGTGCCGGAAATGACTTTGTCATGGTGGACAACCGTGATGGTTCACGGAGTCTTTCCCGCGAGCAGATTGCGCGTCTCTGCGACCGTCACCGTGGCATCGGAGCCGATGGTCTGATCGCCCTCGAAGGATCTCCGGAGCTGCCCCGGATGCGCTATTACAATGCAGACGGCGGTGAGGCCGATATGTGCGGCAATGGAGCCCGCTGTTTTTCCCGCTTTACGGCAAGACTGCTGGGCCTGACAGCCGGGAGTCTTTCCTTCCAGACTGAGGTCGGGATACTTGTGGCTGAACTCCTCCCCGATGACCGTGTCCGTTTACGCATGAGCGAGCCTCACAGTCTTCAGTTGGCCCACTCGCTGCGTGTGTTGGACCGCGACCTGGAGGTGCATTCTCTGAATACCGGGGTTCCCCATGCCGTCACCTTCGTACAGAAACTCGAGGAGACCCCGGTCATTGAGCTAGGCCGCGCCCTCCGCCAGCACCAGCGCTTTGCCCCAGCCGGAACGAATGCCAATTTCATCCAAATTTTGGCTCCTGGCTCTCTGTCCATCCGCACCTACGAGCGCGGGGTTGAGGATGAGACTCTAGCCTGCGGTACCGGCGTGGTTGCGTCTGCCTTGATTCATCACCATCTGTCTAAGGCCCCCTCTCCCATCACTGTTCAGGTTCGTGGCGGAGAGACTCTGGAGGTTGGCTTTTTAGAGGAAAGTGGACAACTTGTCGCTGTAACTCTCTCGGGTCCTGCTGACTTTGTCTTTACTGGGAATGTGACCATCTAAGAAGACAAAGAGCCCATTGCTTCGTTTCAAAGCTCTAACCTTTCACTTTTCACTTTTCAACTTTCACTTCAGCTTCCATGTCTAAGATTTCCTTTGCTGGTGCCCATACTGCGCTTGTTACCCCGTTCAAGGATGGCGCCCTTGACGAAGCTGCCCTCACGGCCCTTATTGAGACTCAAATCCAAGGAGGTATCTCCGGCATCGTGCCCGTCGGTACAACTGGTGAATCCCCCACCCTCAGTCACGAGGAGCACCGCAGGGTGATCGAGATAGCTGTTAAGGCGGCTGACAAGAGAGTGCTGGTCATTGCAGGCACGGGATCAAATGCCACCTCAGAGGCTGTTGAGTTGACTATCGAGGCCGAGAAGCTTGGAGCTGATGCCGTCCTGCTGGTAGCTCCCTACTACAATAAGCCCTCCCCAGAGGGCCTTTACCGACATTTCAAGAAGGTTGCCGACTCAGTCTCTATTCCGATCGTCCTCTATAGTATCCCGGGACGTTGCGGTATTGAGATCCCCGTATCGGTCGTAGTCCGCCTGGTAGGGGATTGTCTGAATGTGGTGGCGATCAAGGAGGCTGGTGGTAATGTCGAGCGGGTCCATCAGCTACGCGCTGCCCTTCCGGTTAGCTTCCAGATCCTCTCCGGTGACGATGCCCTAACATTTCCTTTTATGGTCGCCGGAGGCGTCGGCGTTATCAGCGTGGCCTCCAATATTATTCCCGCTGAGGTAACAGAACTTGTTCAGAGCTTCCTGAGGAGAGATCGTGCCACGTCAGAGGAGATTCATACCCGCTATGCGCAACTCTTCCACGATCTCTTCATCGAACCCAATCCCGTACCCATCAAGACGGCACTAGCTACCATGGGAATTTGTGCAGATGATGTCCGTCTTCCTCTTTGTGAGATGACTTTAAGCAACAGAGCCATCCTCCTCCAGACCCTTGAATTGGCTAAGATTATCTAGTTTTAAACTATTACTATGAATCCACTTAAGATTGTTATTTACGGATGCAAAGGAAGAATGGGGCAGGCACTGATTGCTCTTACCAAAGAGAATTCAGCACTGGATTTGGTAGGAATGATCGATGCAGGGGAGTCTTTGGAGCCGATTACGCGATGTGACGCAGTGATCGACTTCACTCATGCCGATGCAACACTCCCTGCCCTCGAAAAATGTGTCGAATTAGGCAAGATTATTGTCATCGGAACTACCGGACATTCGAACGATGTTCGTAAGGCGATTACCGAGGCCTCAGCAAAGATCCCTGTCATCTTCTCGCCGAATTACAGCGTCGGAGTGAATACCCTCTTCTGGCTAACCAAGAAGGCCGCCGAGATTCTCGGGTCTGACTACGACGCCGAGGTGATTGAGGTTCACCATCGACTCAAGAAAGATGCTCCCAGCGGCACTGCCCGACGCCTAGTCGAAGTGCTGGATGAAGTCTATCACCTTGATTACGAGAAGGATACCCGTCACGGGCGTTCCGGTATGACGGGCGAGCGTACTCGGAACGAAGTTGGCGTCCATGCCGTGCGCGGGGGGGATGTCGTTGGTGACCATACAGTTATGCTGGCAGCTCCGGGGGATCGTCTTGAACTGATCCATCGGGCATCCAGTCGCGAGACCTTTGCGAGAGGAGCTCTCCGAGCCGCACTCTGGTCTCGTGATACTAAGAAAAACCAGCCAGGCCTGTACGATATGCAGGATGTGCTCGGATTGCGCTGATTTCACCTCTATTAAGACCATGCGCGCCGGCATCGCCCTCGGCTCTAATCTTGGCGATAGAAATGCCATTTTAACAGAAGCAATCGGGCATCTCAGAGATCTTCATGAGGAGGGTGAATTCCTTGTTTCTGGCCTGCATGAAACTTGGCCAATGAATTGCCCTCCCGGATCACCTCTCTTTCTGAATGCCGTTGTGGAACTAGAGACCTCACTCGAGCCATTGATTTTTTTCCGGCAATTGCAGTCTCTTGAGATGGCATCCGGTCGACCTGAATATCGCGGAATCAATGAGCCACGCACGCTTGATTTGGACCTGCTTTATTGCGACGGGATAACTTTGTGTCTCCCGGAGTTGGAGTTGCCTCATCCTCGCATCACGGAGCGTTCCTTTGTTCTGGTTCCTTTAGCTGAGATTCGCCCTGATCTTCAGCTTCCCGGCTGGTCGTATACTTGCCAAGACTATTTATTACGTATTGGTACTAAATAGTCTCATCTAACTATCGATAAGGTCATAATGAATATTAAAGAAAATTTAATTACAGCCAAAACCTTGGGTCGTCGCCAGGCGTGGTTGACCGCCTATGACTACCCCTCGGCGCGTCTCCTAGAGGAGTCTGGAATCGATCTGATCCTTGTGGGGGATTCGCTGGGCATGGTCGTTCTAGGTCAAAAAGACACGATTGATGTCACTTTGGACGAGATTATCCATCACCTGAAGGCTGTCCGCCGAGGGGTAAAGCTTGTTCCTGTAGCAGCAGATCTCCCATTCAATACCTATCAGACTCCCGAACAAGCACTTAACAGTGCAAGACTGCTCGTAGAAGCCGGTGCTGATGCCGTTAAGCTGGAGGGCCCCCTGCCTGATCAGATCGCCCTGCTTGTTTCTAATGGTATTGAAGTGATTGGACATCTCGGGATGCTCCCCCAGCATGTTCGTGAAGAGGGAGGTTACCATCGTAAGGGGAAGACCGAGTCAGAAGCCGAAGCTATCCTTCAGGCCTCCCTTGATCTTCAGGCGGCTGGATGCTGCGCCCTGGTTCTGGAGATTGTCGAAGAGACACTATCTGAAGAGATAAGTAGACAACTGGACATTCCGACGATTGGTATCGGGAGTGGTTCCAAATGTGATGGGCAGATTCTGGTTACTCCGGATCTTCTTGGGCTCCAGCCTTGGTTCCGTCCTGCTTTCGTTAAGTCTAAGACCGATCTAGCCACTCCGTTCCAAGCGGCCGTCCGGGAGTACATTCGCGAGACTAAAGAAGGGTCTCCAAAACTAAATAACGGACATGATTAGCGATATTCAGCGCAAGTCAGCCGAGGGTCAGAAGGTGATACTCACCGGCCTTCTGCTCAACCTGCTGCTCTCGATAGGCAAAATCGCCGGAGGAATTCTCGGGAGATCGAATGCCCTTGTAGCCGATGGTATCGAGTCACTTCTCGACCTCTTTAGTTCCCTGCTGATGTGGGCGGCCCTGAAATATGCTGCCAAGCCCCCCGACGAGGACCACCCCTACGGTCACGGGAAGGCAGAGTCTCTTTCCTCTCTGATTGGATCCCTTGTTCTAGCCGTCGCTGGAGCCCTAATCGCACACAATAGCATCATCCAATTGATCGCCGCTGCACATGGTGCACCGGTTCATCTCCCCTCACCTTGGACCTTGCTCATCCTGATTGGGGTGATTGCCCTCAAGGAGACTCTCTATCAATTCATGGCCCGGCGCGCCCGCAAGATCGGAAGTAATGCCCTCCTGGCGGATGCTTGGCACCACCGCTCTGATGCCGTGACCTCAATTGCGGCCTTCATCGGTATCTCGATTAGCCTACTCGGAGGCCATGGTTACGAAGTGGCAGACGACTGGGCCGCCATTTTTGCCTGCGTCGTGATCTTTTACAGCTCCTACAATATGTTGAAGCTCTCCCTTGGAGACGTGATGGATGCCCGGGTTTCTCCCGACGCTGAGAAGAAGGTCATGAATATCACCTGTGCCGTTCCCGGAGTCATCAGCGCCGAGAAATGCCGTATCCGCAAAAGCGGCCTCTCCTACATAGCTGATCTCCACATCCGGGTTGGTGGCGACATCTCCGTCCGCGAAGGACATGCCATCTCCCATCAAGTCAAGGACAAGCTAATGACTTCGGAACTACCTCTAGAAGATGTGACGGTGCATGTTGAACCCGAGGAAGGCTAGCTCTCCCTCTTAATCGACTTGTGTGGAGGCTCGCGTTCACCCGTGAGATGAACGCCTTGAAAGGGATCCTCGGAAAGGATCTCCATCTCTGTGCCTCGGTTATCGAGTGGTCAGGCATCATGAATGCTGCCGAAAGGGAGCAGAATGCGGGTGACGTGACCTCGCAGATTTGAGCCAGTTGGTGTGTTAGTCTTTGGGTTCAACCAACCCCAAAGACCATGAAAGGAAATGA
>JAPJNA010000006.1 GCA_026461395.1 Chthoniobacterales bacterium
ACAGGGTTGCAATCCACCCAACAACCATCCACAACATCAACCAACCAATACCATCCGAACTTCAGTTTTGATGTGTCCCAACTTTGGGGTCAGGTCAGCTGTAATGAAACAGCCTATTTAAAAACACTGGTATTGAAATAGATCGCTGTTTAAATAAAACGCATCGTTATTGAATTTTGTTCTTTCCTTTACCAGTTATTTCCGCTAAACTGTATAGATGATGAATATCTTCAAACCGTCAGAACCAAAAGTTACTGAGGTTAAATCACCTGAACCGAATCTGGATAGAAATTACTTTGATGAGTTGAAGTTGCTGAAACAGAAAGCCATTGAGCAATTGATAGATCGAAAGAAGCGGATCACTTGTGACATTCAAAATCAGATAGAAGAGCTTCAGGTGAAACTCAAAGCTGAACTGGCAGATATTCATGCAAAATTGAAGGAACTTGGTCATATTACTGAGACTACCACTTCATCTCCTAAGCAGCGTGGTGCCCGTAAATTCCATCCCGCTGTTACCGATGAGGTATTGAAGCAGAAGTTTTCGACATTACTCTCTGATGGTAAGAAGGCAGGGAGCAAAGAGATTTTTGCAGCATTGGATATCTCCAGACCTCGATTCATTGCCTTCCAGAAAAACTGCACAGGCTACCTTGTAATTACAGGGAGCAAGAAAACTACTCAGTATTCTCTCAAGGCATAAGCCCAACGGTCTTGAAGACTTACCGTCTAGTCTTAAATCTTGCGGATGATGGAGTTAAGGAACTCTACAATAAAGTCTTAAAGGCACTTGAGGCACAGCCTGACCGCTTAGAGATTGATCTGATAGGATTAGGCCATCAAAAGCCTGATACGATTCTCATGATCTGGGATATGCTGTTGAAAAGAGATCCCAAGACCATTCTCTCTGTCCATGCCAGAACTTCTCTGTTTGATGGATGCCTTCTTTTGCTCCTGATAGCAGATGAGAGGAGAATCCGTCCAAAGAGTTGGGTTCAATTGGACTCACCATCTAAACTGAAAGAAACAGATTGGGCAGAGCTTGAGGATAAAGCGACTCGCAGAGGGAAAAATCTGATTCATGAACCCACTTTTGTAACTGACTACTGCCAGATTGCAGAATTGATGAATGAGTATCTTCCTGTTGAGAAAATTTCTGGTCAAAGGTGGGCTTTGGAGAATCTGAAAGAGTACGGATTGCTTCTGGATTCACAGGAAGAGAAGGCGTTTCAGGAATGTTTTAAGTGAGCAGGAAGCGATCCTAGTACTCCCAGACAGTCACCACATATCCTGAATCCCCATTCTCGACCACATAGACCATCCCAATTGCTCCTCGAAGTGCGTATGGATGCCTTGAGAATGGATATTCCAGGACCATCTATCGGACAAAAAAGCTGGGTTGCCTTATCTGTCTCAGTATCTCCAAGCCAAGAATACAAAGGAACATCCTTCAGGTTCCGTAGGAGTGGGTCTTCCTGATCTGTAAAAGGCCGTAGAATTGATTTTCCAAAGGTTTCTAGGTCTTTGCTCATAAAAGAATTCGGAAACCGTACAGGGGCATCCTCGATCCTCAGTTCATATCCACTGGTTCCTAATCCTGATTGGGTTAGAGCAAACCTAAATCCAAAGAATCTCTCCTTGAAGAGCCTTCTGACCGTTTTTCTGTTGATCAGATAGGTTGTCTTCATGCCACCAAATGGTTTTTCGATACTGTAGGAATAATATCCCAAAGGATTGAAGGTCTCATGAATGACACTGCCTGAGTCTTTGGACAGAAGAAGTGCCAAGAAGGGAGTATCATGCGTTTTCTGGAGATTTTTCTGATCTCTAGGAGAAGCAGTGTCCTTTTGAGGGATGGTGGTGAAGAATGGCATGGGTTCCGTAAACGATTCTCTCCTCAAGGAATCTGATTTAGAGCGTCCATTATGGTCAAAGGACGCTGATTCGGGATCTTTGGTGTGATTTTGGTGGATCCATTCATTCCTTGTCGTTGGAGGAAGTCTTCCAATGCCACTTGGACGATAATTGCGTCATTCTCTCCACAGAAGACACCATCATGAGCAGGAATAACCTTCAGTGACTTATTTCCCATGATGAAGTCTCTAATCAGCTTTCCCTCCATCTGTTGAGTCCTAAATTGAACGGAATCCACATCGTTGAGTTTATCGACATATGCCATGATCTCAGGGAACTCCTTACGAAAGAGTTTTTGGATGGATAAGACCGACCCATAACACTTTTTTTTGCTGAATGCTGTCCAAATCATGTCCTTGATATCTTTACGCTTTTCTTTCAGACCCAACGTCGTTTTCAAGGTATCTGCGAAATCATTCACAATCCACAGATCCCACTTCTTGTCATTGATCTCCTTGTTCAAGATTTGTTGCATCATTCCAGAGACATCTACATTCACCAGTTTGCCAGCATCGCCGAAAACGATATGCTTTCGGAGTTTCTTATCCTTCATGATGATCGGAGAATAGACTCGAAGGTTCCCACCTATGGTTATCCGTGGTCTTTTACGATCCAAAATCGACCTCAATACCTTCCCTTCACCTTTACGAGGGCGGATTGTCATCTTGAGCGTGTTGTGACGCTCTTTAATGAGGCGTAAATACTCGGAATCGGGATCTGTAGGATCATCCTCTCCATCTCTGGGTAATTTGTCCCAAACGCTCTTCAGCAGCGAAACAGGGTGGTCGTAGTGATTTGCTGTATCCCATAAAGCTTCATCAGAAAGCCTGAATGACTTTGGGAAACCATCCTTGTCGTTCTTGTATTTGCCATTCTCTTCAACCCATCCAAGTTTGTCTGGAAGAAGAGCCTCAATGTGCTTCCTGTATTCCTTCCCAAGCTGTTTCTGTAGCAATCTCGATTTTTGAGGGATGTATCTTCCTTTAATCATCTGAGAGAGGCATTGGCATCGAAGAAGATGATAAAAGACCAACGATCTCCAATTCATGCTTTTCAGCATTTTGGCGGTGGCAAAGGAAGGAACTTTTACGATGTAGTCTTGACGAAGTGCTTTTGTCATTGGAGGAAATCTTTTGGAGGTAAAAAAATTTTAAATTAAATTTAATTCTTTTATCTTTATCATTATATCTTGTACCTTTTTATATATGGAATACTCAATGTAAGAGGCTTTGGATTGCTTGTTGGTTCGGTTTTTGACCTCTTTGTTCTTCTTATGCGTTGACTTGTTCATTTTTCTGTTTTTTTGGTAATTGTGTGAGTGATACTGAGTTTAATAAACTCCCAATCTCGGCACGGTGCTGCTTATTCCGTAAGATATGATTATCCTTCAGAGTAAACGTGACTGTTGAACCTCAGAAAATCGCTTAAAACGACAACATTTATCGTTATTTGGACGGCTTTTTACCTGAAGTACAGGTGTTTTTTTGGGAGTTATGGTTAATCGCTCACGGATGAACTCTTAACTCCACAAGCCTATTGAAAATAACTGGTAAAGTCAATAACAATCGTACTGTGCGATTAAGATCCAATTGGAATAAGATTATTACACTGTCGGCTGTTACGATTGCTGTTTAATTATTGACTTTACCAGTTATTTTTACTAGCATACAGCCCATCATGAATAAAGAACGGCCATTACATCAATTTTCACAAAGGGATAACAGAGTAATTGCACACAATTATATCTTACGGATTCCTGTTATTAAACAGGATCGCATCTCTCGCTAGTCAAATAGCACCGCCGATGAATAGTATAACCGCACTATCTCAGACTTGGAGCGATCACGACAAGGTGGTGCAGTTCAGCCATCCAATTAAAGATATCCAAAAGATGGAATTCCCAGAGGCAATCGCTGATGATATTGGCTTTAGGAAGGAGTACATCAACAATCTGAAAAGGAAGGGATGTCCATTCGTCGGTCGCAAAACCTGTATCCTTTGGGTTAGGGAGTTTCTGGCAAGGGAAGCAGGGGCAGCACCACCTTACTCAATGCAGCACTAGAATCACCCACATTCAAACGGGTGTAGATCTTGTGAACCTCAGTTGATGAATGATTCACCAATCTCATTACCTGTGCTTCGGTAAGTCCTGCTCTATGGCAACGAGTAATAAAGGTAACACGGCAAGAATGAGAAGTAGCACCACAGGCCTCTTTGATAACACTATTGAAATTCTGATTCCTGCTACCGTCCAGTATTGGAACGGCATATCCATCTTCCCACTTGAGCTCTTTCAAATAGGCAGCGAATTCCTTGCTAATCGGTACCGTGAACATTTTTCGAGGATCTGTTGGTTTCCTCTTTGAATCTTCGATTTGGATGAGTGGCTGTATTGCTTGGAAATCAATCTGCGATTTGTGAAATCTGGCTTCTCCAAAGCGACATCCAAGCTGCAGCAGGATCTCAAACACGGTTTTCATCCATGAGGAACGCTTCTTAAAAAGACGCCTAGCCTTGTCAATATCATCATCAGTCAACTCCTCTTTCAACGGAGCTTCTTTTTTGTGGACTCTGTACTGAGCAATGACATTTCTGTCTGCGTACTCTCTTCGGATTGCCTCGCTCATCAAGGAACCAAAGAATTTTAGTTCAAGTCTAGCCGTGTTGTGAACAACAGACTCCTTCCTCCATGCCATGTACCTTGAAGCATGTTCATACTTTATTTCTCTTGGATGCCGGATTTTTTCGCTCAAAAGCCATCCGTTCAAATTTGTCCAAGCAATGGAGTACCGTTTGAATGAGCTAGGCTTTGGATACTGCTCTTTAAGATAAAGAGGAACCCACGATGAAAATTCTCCACCAGAAACAGGAGCAAACTTTTTTTCGAGTTCGGTTCTCTTAACTCTCTCCCTGTTCGCTTTAATCCTATCCTGTGGATTGTCCACACGGTACCTCGTCGTCTCGTCTAACCATTCTCCCGAATCAATGTCTCGGTATCGGATGGTGAAGTACGGAGATCCTTTTCTTTCACGCAGGGAAGCCATAACCAAAAATTGCCCCATGCTGCCCCAAGACACAAGCATTCTAACGCATTCTATCTCATCCTAACACTGTAGATGCTATGCCCTAGACGGGCTAATAAGTACTACCGTTACACCACAAGGCAGTGGTAAAAAACTAGGTTGGAGAGATTGACTGACCGGGCTCGGGGATTCAAGCCTTTGCTTCACGGCGACCCTCCAAGAGGTCTTGAAAGCTGAAGGATTCCGAGACTGATCCAAACTTTGCGTAGACATGGCGGGCCGCCACGGTCCCGTCACGGGTAATCCCGGACGCGCTTGTCAGGCCGCGTTCTTGAAGCGCCGCAAGGGATGCATGCAGAAGAAGGGAACCGATACCCCTGTTCCGGTACTCCGTGGTAACCATGGGCCCGCTGACAAGCTGATGCGCCGCGTCAGGATCAGGATCCAGAAGTGAGGCAGCAATAAGCCTGTTCCCTTTCTGAATGACGAAGCACAGAGGTTCAGTCTCGTTAAAAAGCCTGCCGACCGTGGAGGTCAAATAATGCTCCGCTATGGCATAGGAATCGTTCCAAGAGGAATCCATTGACAGGGAAAGAAGAATTGTTTGCAGGACTTCCTCCCCCTCCTCCCGCCTGGCCAAGCGGATCAAATCACCATTCTGGGGAGAGGGCTCGATGGATAAAACGGATTCCAGTGACCAAGAGAAACGTCTCCAGAGAGAGTCATGACGCCGAATCATTGGCCCCCCTGCAATAGCCGCATCAGCTGAAAAAACAATGGGGAGGCTGGGAAGGTAGGAAGTCGCGGACGTACGGAAAGCCATCGGAAAGGGCGAGAGCGAACGGCAAAAATCCCCTCAGGTCAACGGATTTATCTCAAACACAGAGTTTCCTCCGCTTCATTTTCCAAATCATGTTTGATGATAAAGGCAAAAGATGAAAAGTTTGTTGCTTCCAGTCCTCCACCTGACTGAACCATCCTGTTGAACTTCCAAACCACGCCTCCCTTGTCCGAGTCCCATCGTCCCAAACATGAATGCGGCGTCTTCGCCGTCTTCGGTCACAAGGACGCCCCACTGCTAACATACTACGGACTCTTTGCCCTTCAACATCGTGGCCAGGAAAGCGCCGGCATCGCCTCGAGCAACGGCGACGGAAAAGTATTCTGCCTCCATAAAGGAATGGGCCTTGTCTCCCAGGTCTTTGATCCGGAGAACCTTGAATCGCTCAAGGGCACGCGGGCCATCGGCCATGTCCGTTATTCCACCACCGGATCGAGCACTCTCCTGAACTCTCAGCCCCTGGGCGTCGATACGGCGCGGGGGCAGATCGCTGTGGCCCATAACGGAAACCTCGTCAATGCGGCGGCTCTCCGGGATGAGCTTGAAAACCGCGGCTCCATTTTCCAGACGACTGTCGATAGCGAGATCGTCCTCCATCTCCTTGCCCAGCCGGATCACACGATGGGAGGACCGATTGGGTCACTGCGTCGTCTCGAAGGGGCCTTTTCCATTGTCGTCATGGGGGAGAATGAGATTATTGGCGTCCGGGATCCCAACGGCCTGCGCCCCCTTTCGCTCGGAAAGCTCGGTGATGCCTGGGTGCTCTCCTCGGAGACCTGTGCCTTCGACCTGATCGGCGCCACATTCATCCGCGATCTTGAGCCGGGAGAGGTTGTGGTTATCAATGATCAGGGTCTGCGCTCGGAGTTTCCCTTCGTTCCGGCCCGGGAAGCCTTCTGCATCTTCGAGTACGTCTACTTCGCCCGCCCTGACAGCCGCCTGCGCGGAGTGACTGTGAGCAAGGCCCGTGTGAACATGGGTAGGGAACTGGCACGCCTCCACCCCGTCGAGGCCGATGTCGTCATTCCGGTACCGGATTCGGGAATTTATGCGGCGCTCGGTTTCGCCGAGGAGCTTGGAATTCCCTACGACCCTGCCTTCGTCCGCAATCACTACATTGGCCGCACCTTCATCCAACCAAACCAACTCATCAGGGATTTCAACGTCCGCGTGAAACTCAACCTCATCGGCGATGCGGTGAAGGGGAAGCGTGTCGTCGTCGTCGATGATTCGGTCGTCCGTGGCACTACGGCTAAGGCCCGCGTGGTAAATCTCCGTGAGGCTGGAGCCAAGGAGGTTCACCTCCGCATTAGTTGCCCCCCTCACCGACACGCCTGCTACTACGGCATCGACTTCCCCGATCCTGAGAAGCTCATCGCCAACCAGCACACCCATCAGGAGATCTGCGATTATCTGGGCGCAGACAGTATCGGCTACCTGGACGTCGACGGCATGGTCCGGGCAACCGGCCTAGAGAAAAACTCTTTCTGCATGGCCTGCTTCACCGGGGAATACCCCGTGCCCTTCGACGCGGCCTTCGACAAGCTGATCATGGAACGACGCAAGGATAGCGCCCAACTTCTTGCTGACCAAAGCGCCCAGCCCACACTCATCACCGCCCGATCCTGATTTGTAGAACCACTCCAACACCCTTGTCATGACCACCAAGAAAAAAGCCTCCAAAGCTCCCAAAGCGCAAGAAACATCCAAGAAGAAGCCCGCCGGATCTGCGGCAAAAACGAAATCCTCGAAACTCGCCAAAAGTTCCTATGCGCGCGCGGGAGTTGATGTGGCGCTCGGCAACCGGCTCAAGTCCGGCATCGGAGCACTCGTTCGTCCCACCCACGGGGCCGAGGTACTGGGAGGTATCGGCGGCTTCGGCGGCCTCTTCCGTCCCGATTTTAAGAAACGCGGGATCAAAGATCCCGTCCTGGTCGCAAGCGTCGATGGTGTCGGCACGAAACTCAAAATTGCCTTTGCCACGGACAAGCACGACACGATCGGGGCCGATCTTGTGAACCACTGCGTCAACGACATCGCTGTGACGGGCGCCCGTCCCCTTTTCTTCCTCGATTACATTGCAGCCGCCCAACTCGACCCCCGCGTGCTCAAAGAAATCATCACCGGCCTCTCCCGTGCCTGCAAGGAAGCGGGCTGCGCCCTGATCGGTGGTGAGACAGCACAGATGCCCGGACTTTACAGCGAGGGGGAATATGATTTGGCAGGCTCCATCACCGGTATTGTTGACCGGAAGGACCTGCTCGACGGGAGTCGGGTGAAGGTGGGCGACGCTCTCATCGGACTCCCCTCCAACGGCCTTCACACCAACGGATACTCGCTGGCCCGGAAGGTTCTCCTGGATCTTCTCGGGCTCAAGCTCAGCGACCGTCCAGCCGGACTTGGCACGACCGTCGGTGCGGAGCTTCTCAAGGTTCACCGCAGCTACCTGCCGGCTTTTGAGAAAATTCACCAGATGAAGGGCAAACCACTCCATGCCGCGGCACACATTACAGGCGGCGGACTGATCGACAACCTCCCTCGCATCCTTCCTAAGGGTTGCGACGCAGTGATCGATCCCCATTCCTGGAAGGTGCCGGCGATCTTCGGAATCATCGGGCGTGGTGGAAACGTCGATCCGCTCGAGATGTATCAAGTCTTCAATATGGGTATTGGCATGGTGCTTGTGGTTCCCGGCAAGGAGGGCTCCTCTATTGCCAAGAAACTCGGGGGAAAAATCATCGGGCAGGTCACCAAGGGAAGCGGTATTGTCCGCTTCGTCCCCGAACCCGGGAAATAAGAAGTCCCGGCATGAACGAGGAATCCCAAAACCAGCCAAGTCGTCGCAAGGCTCTTGGCGTGGGATTGGGAGCAGGCCTCCTCGGCGCCGTCGCACTGGCCGTGCGATACGGCTGGCGCAATACCCTGCGCAGTATCATACCGGACGCCATCTCGCCGGCGGTCTTCGCAACCCGCGTGGCCGACACATCGGCCGGGGAGATCGTCTACCATACCGCCGACAGCCAGTTTCCCGGACAGCCTCTCCTCTTTCTCCACGGCGTCTTCCCCGGTGCCTCTTCCTTCGAGTGGTCGAAGATCTACCCCCGCTTTGCCGACACGTGGAGGGTGCTCGTGCCCGATATGATCGGATTCGGAGAATCGCAGCGCCCCTCACCCTCGCCGACTGCGGAGGAACAGGTCCGCTCGATTGCAGAATTTCTGGATGCCACCGTCCCGGGTCAGGCGTCCGTTATTATCGCCTCGGGATTAAGCGCGAACATTGCCCTGCTTTTTGCAGCGCGTCATCCGGAAAAAACCGTGAAACTTGTCCTCTGGATGCCGGATGTCGCACTGGGGAAGGCCAATCCCTCACGGGGATGGCACCGTCTCGGCTGGTTCCCGAGAATGGCGCGTCTTGTCTACCGCTACCAACTCTCCACCGATTCCTTCCTGAGGGCCTGGTTGCTACGTTCGGGATTCGTCGCGGAGGGTCCCGGATTCGAGGAGTCGGTTAGTGTCATCACATCGACCGCCCAACAGTACGGCGCGGAACATGCCTTCCTGGCCCAATCGTCAAAAGCCTATTGGCGCAGTATGCGCACGGGACTTCGCAACCTAGCCTCGCCTGTATCCGTACTCCTGGCCAATAGGTCGGACAAGGACTCCTCCGCGGCAATTAATGACTTGCGGCCACTCGTTACGCGGTTTTCTATCGTTGAGGTGACAGCGCTCGGCGCCCTGGCCCCGCTTGCCGAACCCGAGAGCGTGGCGGTCGCGCTTGAGAGGGAACTGGAAACACCGAATCAGTCAGAAACCGCGGGCGGCAACATAAATTGATTGCACCATCGGGAGGCGAAACCTCACCATTCCCAATTCAGTGAACGTTTCCGATCTCAGAGAAATCCTCCAGTATGTTCCCCGCTTCCGGGAGAGAATTTTCGTGATTGCGGTCGACGGGGCCGTGGTGGCTTCGGACAACTTCCCGAACATTCTTCTCGACCTTGCCGTGCTACGCTCACTCAGCGTTCGGGTGGTCCTTGTCCACGGGGCAAGCCACCAGATCAAAGAGCTTGCAAGAAAACGCGGCATCGCCGTGACCAACACCGATGGCACCGGCATCACCAACGACTCCACCCTGGAGATTGCGATCGACGCGGCCATCAGGTTGACCAACGGGATCATGGAGGGACTCTCGGCTGTCGATCTGCGGGCTGCTTATGCCAACGCGATCATCGCTCATCCGGCCGGCATTCTCGGGGGTGCCGACCAGCTCTTTACGGGACGGGTGGAGAGAATCGACAACCACGCTCTTGAACTTCTCCTGAAGGAAGGGATTATTCCCGTCATCCCTCCGCTAGGCTTTGACGGTGAGGGCCGGACCTACCGAGTGAATTCCGACGGCATTGCGCTGGAGGTGGCAGAAGCACTCCATGCCGCCAAGATCATCTTTCTTGGGGAGGATGAAGTGGTGGGAGGAACCAATCCTTTACCAAGGCAGCTTTCCATCGACGAGTCGGAGGAGCTGATCAAGAAACTTAAGGCTTCTAATGGCCCCTCGGGACTCATTTCCAAAATCGAATGTGCCGCGCGCGCCTGTCGTGGCGGCGTCCCGAGGACACACTTGCTCGACGGCAGGATCAATGAGGCCTTGCTGACCGAGATCTTCAGTCACGAGGGCTCGGGCACGATGATCTACTCCAATGAGTACCAGCAGATCAGACGCATCTTCAAAAAAGATGTCCGGGCCGTCATGTCGCTCATCCGCCAGTCGGTTGAGGACGAAGAGATCTCTCATAGGACTCGGGCCGATATCCTCTCGAGGATCGAGGATTACTGGATTCTGGAAATCGACCGGACGCCGATCGCCTGCGTAGCCCTCCATGTTGACAAAGAGAACTCCCTTGCGGAAATGGCCTGTCTTTATGTCAGTAAGTCTCATGAAAACAAGGGGTTCGGAAAAAAATTGATGGCCTTTGTAGAAAACCTAGCCAAAGAAAAGGGAGTCGATCGGATCTACGCCCTCTCGACCCGTGCGATGAATTATCTTCAGCAGAAGGGTGGCTACATCGAGACCGATCCTGTCATCCTGCCCGAGGAACGACGTCTCCGGTATGAGGGAAGCGGCCGGAATTCCAAGATCCTGGTGAAGCAGCTTCGCCCGAAAGGCGCCTGATTCCTGGGGACCTCGGCCTGGTGATCCCCTCGCATCTTACAGCTTTTGCATCGGCCAATGCTTCCTGCAGCATGGCTCGCTTGCCCGCTTCATTCCTTATCGATGCGGTCGTTATCCTGATCTACTTCGGAGTGATCATCGGTATCGGTCTTCGAGCGGGTCGAGGAAATACCAGTCTCAAGGAGTTCGCGCTCGGGGGGCGCTCAATTCCTTGGTGGGCGGTGCTGGCCTCCATCGTGGCCGCAGAAACCAGTGCCGCAACCTTTCTTGGCACCCCGGCGGAGGGATATAAGACCCGTGCCTTTTTCTACGGTCAACTGGCAATCGGCACGGTTATCGCGCGCGTGGTGATCGCTTTCACCTTCATCGGTCCCTATTACAAGTACGGAGTCGAGAGCATCTACGAGTTCCTGATGGTTCGCTTCGGCCCCTGGACTAAGAATATGGCTAGCGGAATCTTCCTTTTCACCCGCGTGCTGGGAATCGGGGTTCGTCTTTATCTAGGCGGTGTAATTCTGGTCGTGCTTCAGCGCCACCTCTTCCCGGACATCCCGGTGACACTCGGAACCTACTTCTGGGGAATCCTCTTCGTCACGCTGGTCACCACGGCTTACACGATGGTGGGGGGGATTAAGGCCGTGATCTGGACTGACCTGATCCAGGCCACCCTGATGATCGGTTCGGTTGTATTCGTCCTTTGCTTCCTACTCCACCAACTAGGAGGAGTAGGCGTGACAGGAGATCTGCTCGGCGGCTGGGATCATCTTCGCTGGATCCAGGTAGGCTGGGATAGTTCACTCCCCTTCGGTAAGGCGCTGGCAGGAATGCTTGAAGAGCCCTACACGATTTTTGCGGCGGTGATCGGCTCCACTTTTTTGACGATGGCCACACACGGCACTGACCAGGATATGGTCCAGCGCCTTCTCACCGCGCCTGATCCCCAACGCTCCCGCCTTTCACTGATCGTAAGTGGTCTGGCGGACATTCCTATTGCACTGGCCTTCTTGGGAGTCGGCATCCTGCTGGCGCTCTACTATGCCGGACCAGGAGGAGGAGCTCCGCATATCCCTGACAATGAGATTTTTGCGGATTTCATTGTGGGAAATCTACCGACCGGACTCCGGGGACTCATCATTGCGGGGGTCTTTGCCACCATGATGGGGTCCACCTCGGCTGCGCTCAACGCACTCGCCACAAGTTTCACCGCCGATTTCTATCTCCCATACTTCAATCCCGGAGCCGACGATCGGACAGCGGTACGCGCCGCCCGGATCGCCACCCTTATCTTTGGATTGCTGATGGTCCTGATCGGAACCATGGCAGCCTACTCGGTGCTCCATGATCCACGCCTTACCATCATACCGATCGCGATTGGCATTCTCGGTTATACCTACGGAGCCCTCCTAGGGATCTTCCTGCTCGGAATGCTCTCCAAGAAACGGGGAAATGATCGGATGAATATCCTAGCCATGGCCGGGGGCATCCTAGCCGTGTTTTTTATGGGCAAGGTTCATCTCCCAGGCATCATCGATTTTGGACGCTGGATGCCAGCATGGTGGCCGGAGATCGCCTGGCCATGGTACGTCCTGATCGGCTGTACCGCGACCCTTGCGTTAGCCATTCCCTTTCGCCAACCACGAGAAAATGGAACCAAGCAGTTGACCTCAAGCCCGGGTCAAGGTTTTTCAGGTAGCTAGAAAAAATAAAAAGGGCCCATGGCAGGATTTCTGCTTGAGGGGGGGGAAGGGTGGTTTGCTAATCTGCTCCTCCCCCAAAATCTTTTCCCCTTACTTTGAACGCCCCTTTAACCAACAACTCGGAGGAATCTCTTCTTCCGACAATGACTCCCCTCACCAAGCTCTGGAAGAGCCTTTCCGATGTGATCCGCAGTCGTGTGAGCGCAGACAGCTTCGACCGTTGGTTCAGCAATGTCTCGGTGATTGCCGCATCGGCAGATTCCGTGACTCTCGAAGTTCCTAATCCGATTCATCAGTTTTTCATCGAGAGCAACTACTCGAGCCTTCTCTCCTCCGCCCTAGAGGAAGTGCATGGCGGACCACGGGAGCTCCTGCTGGAATGCACTCAGGAATCCTGCCAGGCAACTGTGGAAACGGTGGAAACGGTGGAAAAGGAACTGCCCCAGGCTCCTGACAGAGCCTCCGCAGCGATTTCTCAGCGCTCTCCTTCCGCAACCCCGGCAGCAGCAGGCATGAATCCCTCCTACACCTTCGAGAGCTTCATTGTCGGAGCAAATAACCAGTTTGCCCACGCCGCTTCGCAGGCCGTCGCCAACTCACCGGCCAGGACCTATAATCCTCTCTTTATCTATGGTGGAAGCGGCCTGGGAAAAACCCACCTACTCCAGTCGATCGGTCACCACATCCTCTCTGTTAAGAAGAATGCCCGTGTCGTTTACCTTCGAAGCGAGCAGTTCACCAACGAGTTCATCGATGCGATCCAGAACAATGCGCTCGTAGCGTTCCGTAAGCGCTACCGTCAGGCCGACATCCTGATGATCGATGATATTCAGTTCTTTGCCGGAAAAGAGCGCTCCCAGGAGGAGTTTTTCCACACGTTCGGAGCCCTCCATGACGGGCATAAGCAAATTATTCTCTCCAGTGACAGGCCGGCCAGCGAGATCTCAAACCTGGAACAGCGTCTTGTCTCCCGTTTCGAGTGGGGCATGACGGCGGAGATCCAACCACCTGACATGGAGACCCGTATTGCGATTCTTCAGGGAAAGGCTTCGCGGATGCATATCGAGATCGAGCAATGGGTTCTCGAATTCCTAGCCGACAAGATCCGCAGCGACATCCGCCGTCTCGAGGGTGCGCTCATGCGCGTTGCTGCTTACAAGTCACTAAGCGGTCAATCGCTCACCACCGATGCCTTGGAACACCTCCTGCGCGATGTCCTTCAGGAGCAGGCTCGCAAGGCGGTCACCATCGATCAAATTCAGAAGAAGGTTGCGGAGCACTTCGATATTCGTCTGGCCGATATGACCAGCAAGAAGCGAACCGCCAGCATTGCCTACCCGCGTCAAGTCGCCATGTATCTGGCTAGGGAGATGACCCCCTCTACGTTGGTGGAGATCGGCGGCGCCTTCGGCGGAAAGGATCACGGCACCGTTATCCATGCCTGCAAGCTTGTGAAGGCCCAGATGGAGAAAGACTCCAAGACCCGACATCTTGTGCGTCTACTGGACCAACAGCTCCAGCGGTAGTGGTTTTAGGGTATTATTCGGGCTTTTCTTCAGAGAATCGCTTTGACAGGTGACCCCTTCGGAAACTATGCATTGGTTTTGCCATTAGTGGCCCCTCACCCATCACTTTATCCATGAAACTAACGGTCACCAAGCAAGCCCTTCTCGATGGCCTCCAGCGCATCCAGAACATCGTCTCCAACAAGGTTACTCTGCCTGTTCTCTCCAATGTGCTGCTCGAAACGACCGAGACCGGCCTTCGCCTCACGGCCACGGATCTCGACGTGAGCGTTCGTACGGAAACTCCTGCCTCCATCGAGAAGGCCGGAGCCACCACACTGCCTGCCAAGCGCCTCCTCTCTATCATTCGTGAACTTCCCGCCGAAGAGATCGAACTGGAAACCGATTCCAAGAACATCACTTCAATCCGCAGCGGCGCCAGCTTCTTCAAGGTGTTCGGTCTCTCCAAGGAGGAATATCCTGCCTTTCCATCGCTGGAGGAATCCCGAGGCTTTTCGATGAAACAGGGCGATCTCAAGGAAGGCCTCAAAAAGACCTCCTATGCCATCTCGCTCGACGAAACCCGCTATGTCCTCAACGGCATCCTCTTCTCCTTCCGCGACGGACGTCTGACGCTGGTTGCCACCGATGGCCGTCGCCTTGCACTCTGCGATGCGGAACTCGGTGAAATCAAGTACCCTGCCGGCCACGAGCGCGACTTCATCGTGCCCACCAAGGCGATCGGGGAACTTCAGCGCCTGCTCGTCGACGACAAGGAGGTTCGTTTGCACATCGGGGACAACCTCGTGGCCTTCGATCTCGGCACCACAGTCTTGGCCACCAAACTCGTGGACGGAACCTATCCGAATTACCGTCAGGTCATTCCCGGCGAGGCCAAGGAGCGCGTCTCCCTTGAGCGTGAAACCCTCCTCCAGTCGGTACGTCGAGTCGCCCTCCTCAGCAGCGACAAGAGTGGTTCCGTCCGGCTCAACTTCACCAAGAACAACCTTGATATCACCTCCAACACCCCCGAAGTCGGAGAGGCCAAAGAGTCTCTTGCTGTCGCCTACAAGGGGCGGGATCTCTCGATCGCCTTCAATCCCGAGTTTGTCATCGACCCGCTCCGCAATCTCTCCGACGACACGATCGCTCTCGAGTTGATCGACGAGATGAGCCCAGGCGTCATCAAGATCAACTCGGCCCAACGTTTCCTCTACGTCATCATGCCGATGCGCGTCTCCGTCTGAGGTGACTGTGAAGCTAGTTCTCACCGACACCGCAGCGCGTGCGGGAGACCTAATTCCGCGCTTCACACTCTGTATCCTCCTGCTGGCGATCGCCGGTTGCGAGACTCCGATCGTCTATCAATCATCTCAGGATCGGGCAACCATCACAGCGGCGATCGCCAAGGAAACCCCTGGCAATTACTTCATCGGAAGACGCTTCTACAAGGTCGACTACAAAATGTGGGGATGGGTCAGAAAGCCTGGTGAACCCTGGAAGCAGTCACAGCTCGTCATGTTCAACGAGCAGAAGAAGCTCGCGCCCGACCGGGAGCATAACGCCATCGGCTCCGACAACAACCATGAGTACCGGCTAAACGGCTATTTCTCGGGCGAGAAGGTCTATGAACCCGCCAGCGACAGCTTCTATCCTGAGTTCGTGCTGACTAGCTCCACTCTCATCTCGACCAACGCACCACTCATCTTTCCAGACCAGCGCTCGATTGATCCAGCGATGCGTCTCATCGGGCCTCCGCAGTATTAACCCGAGAAGAAGTCTTCTCAGGAAGACTGCTTCATCCTCTCCAGAATGCCCGTCGTGGAACGTCCGGGCACCAGTTGTAGCAGACGGATCTCTGCACCTGTCTCTTCCAGCGCGGCGCGCTCGCCGGAATCAAGCGTCTCGAGGGTGTAGTCCCCTCCCTTGGCATAGATGGCGGGCCGTAAGGAGCGGATCACGTCGGTCACCCGCTTGCCGGTGAAAATCGTCACATGATCGACGCAGCGAAGAGCCGCCAGCACCTCGGCACGATCTAGTTCCCCATTGAGTGGACGGTCGGGTCCTTTGAGTTCACGCACCGAGGCATCGCTGTTCACGGCCACAATCAACGCGTCACCACAACCGCGAGCCTGCTCGAGGTAACGGACATGGCCTGTGTGCAAGAGATCGAAACATCCGTTGGTGAGCACCAGTTTCTTACCCGTAGCGGCATACTCCGCGCCAAGGGCTGCCAGTTCATTCGCCTCAACAAGTCGGTTCATCCCCTCATGGGAAACCGCCTGAAGCCGGGATGGAAGCAGATTCTCCTGTTTTGCCACTCTCCGTAGCCCCGATAGCTTTTTCCCATGCCCCCGTCAGCCGCCAACCACGACCTCCTCTCACATCTCATGGAGGGATGCAAAGCCTGCTTCCCTCAGTATGCGGCGCGTGCTCATGCCCCCTTCGGCTATGATGAGGAGCACGAGGAGTGGCGCCTCATGGCCGCCTTGGAAGCCGGGTGTCTTCTCTTTGGGATCCTCGGGCTTCTCACCGAAGGGATTTTCCACCACCAGATGGCCGCCACGGCCCTCTATCTCCTCGCCTATCTCTGCGGAGGATGGGATGCGGCCGGGGCCGCCTGGGAACGTATCCGGAAAGGACAACTCGACGTCCACTTTATAATGCTTGCCGTCGCAGTGGGCGCCGGAATCGTCGGTGCATGGCGCGAGGGTGCCATCCTGCTCTTTCTCTTTTCGGCCTCGGGAGCCATGGAGCACTTCTCAATGGGGCGGACCAAGAAGGCGATTTACGCCCTCTTCCGCAGCGCCCCCAAGACGGCCCGCGTCCTCCGGGAAGGTCGTGAAGAGCAGATCCCCACCGACATGGAAGTGATCAAGGGAGAGGGCCCTATGTCATGGGAAGCCGGAAGCTGGTGCTGGGACTCGAACGCTTCAAGGGCAGGGAACTTCTTTCGGCCGGCAAGACGGTCGGCGCAGTAGTTTGGGTTGCATGCGACCATCTTCTTGGTCGGATGATCTTCACCGACGAGGTGAGGCCGGAATCGGCCGTGACCCCCAGGGCATTGCATGCCCAAGGAGTCCGTACCGTCATGCTCACCGGAGATCACGACGAGGCCGCCCGACTCATCGGAGGAAAGGTCGGCATCGGAGAGATCCTCTCCGAACTCTCCCCAGACCGGAAGGTCCAGGCCATAGAAAACCTGAAGGATGGAGGCAAGGTGCGCGTCGCCATGATCTCGGATGGCGTGAACGATGCTCCGTATATCGCGCCAGCGTATGTGGGCATCGCCATGGGAGCACTGGGATCGGATGCGGCATTGGAGCAGGCAGAGGTCATTCTCATGAATGATCGGATTGAGAATTTCCTGCTTGCCCGATTGCTCAGCATCCGGGCCAAGAGCATCATCACTCAGAACATCATCGTGACCCTAGGCACCGTCCTAGTAATGGTCTCCGCCGCTTTCATATATCCTGTTCCTCTCAACCCTAGGCGTCGCCGCCCATGAGGGAAGCACGCTCCAGGTGGTACTCAACAGCCTGCGCCTGCTGACGATCAAGCTGCCGGAGGCATCAAAAGAGACTTAGACTCTAGTAGTTTATGCTGTAGGCTTTTAGTCAGATTTATGCGATCTGAAAGAATATGGTCTGCATCCAATCGAAAATTACCAAGGGAACTCGCTTTACCCCTACTCGATTCCTGAGTTCCTAATTAATCACGAACTCCGAAATTGAGTAGAGCAATTTGACATAATCTACTGAGCGAAAAGTAGTATTCTCGATCCTCCCCTGTATCAATTGATACGCCCTCGGGTCTCAGCAACTCCCATCGGCCAGCATCTTGCGCCAACTCATCCCTTTCATCTTTGGAGTTCGGGTTAAAAAAAAGAGGGAGGCGCTTTCACGCCTCCCTCTCTCTGTTGTCAAACCAGTACCAATGAACTGAAACTGACTAGAACTTCAGGTTGACGCCAGCGGAGATCGCTTGGCTGAAAATCTGAGCGTCGCTGTTGATCAGATTGCAGATCGCATAGGCGCTGAGGCTCTTGGAGAGAATTAGGTTACCACCGATGCCGGCGATGAACTGATCGCGTCCGGCGTTGGTTGTCTGGTAGTTGTAGCTCTGGCCCCCAATTGAGGAGGAGAGGTTGTAGCCGTTTTGTAAGAATTCATGCTGCCAAGCGAGGCTTCCAAATGGCTGGAGTTTCACCGTCTGGGTGATGTTCAGGTCGTAGTGGGCCTGAGCACCGAGTGTGTAGAGGAGGCTGGAGGCATTCTGGGAACCGATATTCTGGTTCAGAGCGCCAGCCCCGGTCTCCTGAGTGCCGCCTAGCTGAAGGTAGGTGTACTGAAGGCTGGTTGCAGGACCAAAGGTCAACTTGCCCGCCTTGAACTCGTATCCAGTTCCGAGCATGGAGTCGAACTCGCCACCTGCAACATTGCCTTTAGCCATTGAGTTAAAGGTATTGCCGTTGCCGGAGATGCTGATGCCATGATTCACATCGACTGAGTTGTAGGCACCGCCGATAATACCATCCGTGTACCAGCCGCCCTTCACGAATTCACCGAAGAGTCCGTAGCGAACACTGTTATCGGTAGCTGTGCTACCTCCGCCATTGCTGCCATTGAAATTCACTTTGGTCCCCTGATAACCGACATAGGGGCCAACATTGAGTCCCTTGAAGAGCTCGTAGCTCGCACCGACCTGCACACCACCTGCGTAGGTGTTGTAGCCAGGAAGGTTGTTTACGCTCTGCGCTTGGGACCACATGCCGTTACCATCGGCAAAGGTAACCCACTTCTGATCGGGCTCTGCAACAGGGGCAACGACCTTCTTTCCGCTCATTGTTGCCGACTTGCCGCCATCTGCCACGGGGGCTTCCACCTGATCTTGCGACATGCCAGCACGCACTGCCCAGAGACGCTGTTGGATCTGAGTATTCTGGACATTTGCACTGTTGAACAGGATCGTCGGCAGAGCAGTGTAGAGTCCAGGGCTAAGCTGATTCAGGAAGGTTTTTGATGTGTTAGCAATTTGCGCCTCGGTTGCTTCACCATTTGAACCAAAGAGCACATTGTAGATTTTAAGCTGTGTATTGTAGTATGCGACTTTGTTTGCAGGGTTACCAGATGCAAACCCTTTATTATCAAACGTCACACCCGCAAGGTCTGCTTCTGTTAGATTTTGAAAAAAGAGGAAGTCCACCTTTGCTAAGGCAACAAAAAGGTTCTTTTGATTCTGCGTAGCTCCATACTGGGTAGCTGTTGCATTAGCGTCTTCTATAGCATTTTGGATAGTATAGTCTTGAGCCGACGCCGAAAGCGTCAGGCTGATCATGCCCAACAGCGCATAGGCCGTAGGACGGAGTGTTTTGAGTAGGTTCATTGGTTTGTTTGTTGGTTTGTTTTGGTTTTTTTTAGTTATGGTTTCTGACTAGATGTGAATTTTCAGCAGATCAAAGCCGCGTATGATCAACTCGCCAGCAACGACAGGTTCAGGAAGGCGCGTCTTGGCTGAGACGCTGCGAATCTTCCGGGCAAGGCGATCCGAAACTCTCACGGACAACGAAAGATCGTACCCCTCACGCAGAGATCCGCTCCCCTTGGCTGGTTTGCTGATGCGTTGCATCACGTATGTCTGGTTATTTTTACCAGACATGTCAACGCATTTGTTTGGCAACTTTTACCAATGCAGCGAAAAATCTCAAAATGATGGTGAAGAAACCCAAAAAATCTGGATCCCGTAGGGTGAAAAAGCCTTCCTCCGGCACAACGATTGCTATGCATCTCCCGGCGGAGATGCGTAATAGGGTGGATGCTGCTGCCGAACGGGGCGGCCTCTCGAAGCAGGATTTCTACCGGCTTTGTCTGGAAATCGGCATGATCTTCTGGGATGAGGCAGGCTCAGTCGCCTTCACACTCCATGATGCGGGAAAGAATCCCCAATCCGTGGCCAAGGTCAGGGCCATCTGCGCAGACTACGGCCTCTATCTCCCGGAGGAAGTCACTGCGCTGCGTGCTGCTGAAGAGACAAAATAAAAATCCCTTCCAAAAAAAGAAGAGAGAGACTCAAAATTGCCAAGGCAACTCCCTTTACTCTCCGTATTTTCCTGAGTTCCTGATTACTTCTTCCAGAAGATCAATTAACCGGAGCGAAGGCACCGTTTGGCATCATCCGGAAGAGCTGCTTACCCCTCGGGTAAGCGGGGGCGTAGCTACCATCGGGCTGCTGAATATAGCTTGTTTTGGCAGGAATGAAGCTATCGCCCGAGCGGACATAGAGCTGCTGATTGGCCTGCTGAGGTGCTCCACCACCAGACCCGCTGGATTTAGGAATAAAGGCATTAATCGCCTGCGAGCCAATGCTGCCCGCTCCGGCGGAGATGGCTCCGGCGGCCACGGGATTCACCCCAGGCATGAGCGCGCCAGTTCCCGCACCGATTGCCGCGGCAGACAAGCCCTGAACCACGGCCGCTCCAGTCGGAGTCATGACCTGACGGGTTTGTCCATTGGGACCGACTTCGGTTGTGCAGCCACTGGCGAAGAATGCGGTGATGATGGCAGCAGGCAGAAGTGGGAAGGTTTTCATGTAATTTAATTATCAAACAGCGCTTTCAAAATGCAATAGGGTTTATAGCTTAGATCCTCTGAGATTTTCACTCCACCGGGTGAAGCGAGGGAGTCGTTTCCCTAGCCCAAGGTAGCTTCGAGTCAGGCCAGCGCTTCGCCTCCAGATCACTCCAGTAGAGATGCGAAATTCCAAGAGAGCGGGCTTTTTCAGACCAGCCAAGCCCTCCCATCATGATGCTGTTCAGTGTGGCCAAACGACTTTTGTAATCCAACCCATGGCTCCAGAGATGGCCTTCATAGCCGCAGACAACAGGATGTCCGAGCATCAGCACCGGGTGATTGTATTCAGGGGCGCAGGCGATAACCGCATCGGGAACAACCCTCCGCAAGATCCATGCAGTCTGATCCAACGTGCTTCGCTTGATGAGTTCGTAGCCCTGGCGCCCATCCAAACCCGCGAGCAGAGTTGCAGCACCTGATCCGAATAAAAAGACTAGCACAGGAAGCCGTACCCAGAGAGGCCTAGAGCGCAGCAATGCACTCCAGAGATAGGGAATTATCACAAGCCATGACCAGAGCATCAGCTTCGTATTGTCCCAGGGCCACGGGGCGAACCGGATGAGAATGCAGAGTAGGAAGACAAAGGCTGCGGGCCAGACAAAGGCTCTTGCCTCCTCATTCCCTCCTCTCTTCACAAGCACGAGAGAGAGGAAGAGACAGAGCGGCAGGGTGATGCCGAAGTTCCAAAACCAGAATCCGAAGGTTCCATCCCCCACCCATCCCGGGGCCCACCCAAGCGAGTGAAGCGCCGAGGGACCTCCGGCTCCGCTGCTGACCAGCCATCCAGTGAAGGCCATCACGGGCCAGGCGAGAAAAGCTAGGCGAATGATCCGGGGGCGCGAGGCAGGAGAGAGAAGGGCAAGTCCCGTCATGGCAATGCCCAGAAACAGTCCAGCATGAATGCTGAAGAGCGGTATCGCCCCAAGAAGAAGAGCTTGGACAGATAGCGGTAGGATTATACTTCCCGGCTCTCCGAATGTCTCCTCCCTCCATGCGGCTAGCAGGAGCAATCCTGCAGGGAGGGCAAAAAGAAATCCCCGTTGGGTGACAAAGAGGGTGAGGAAGAGGTTCTTCCATTCACTCACAGCATCGGGATCGGCACCCCGCAGAAGCACTATTCCGGCAAAACCCCCATTAAAGAGCAGCGCGGCAATCGCCACAGCCCCCCCCCAACGCCAGAGGGCGTAGCCCGTCAGCGCAGCGCCTCCGATCCCGCACCAGAGAAGTCCTTGCTCCACAGGTAGCCCGCTGTGGAAAAGGAGCGCATTGAAGAGATCGCTTCCCAGCGGATAGCGAAGCGGGTCACCCACGAGAATAGGGCTTCCTGGCCACCAGTGGGGTGACACGGTAAGCCACCGGATGAGGGAAAGATGAAGGGAGAGATCCCCGAGATTGTTAGGGGAAAGAATTTTCCACACATCGCCGTCCGGATAGATCAGCCAGAAAAACGCGCGGGCAGAGGCACAGGCAAAGATGGCAACCATGAGCCACTCCCAGAATGTCACGGGTCGTTGCGCCGGGGAGAAGGGGGTGATCGCGAAGGCCGTTCCAGCGACGACGAGTCCCAGCAGGAGCGCTGCCCACGAATTCCACGGATGAAGTCCAGAGCCAATCCATGCCAGCGGCAAAGCCGTGACGACGGAGGCGGCCACTCCCGAAAGAATCGCAGCGGAAAGCTTCATGACTTAACTCTCTTCTTGGCCTGTGTAGAGCCTTGCTCGGGCACGACTTTCTCGACACTTCCATGAGCCTTCTCTGCAAACCATGGTGCAAACAGGGCCTCTCGAAACCAAACGGTGCATTCCTCCATCGAGTCACGTAGTTCAAAGCTCCGCCGCAGATACGGCTCCCGGAGCTTTTTTTCGACATCACGCTTCTGAGAGCTCATCGCAATGATGAAATCACCCGTCAGTTCCGTTGCTGTGTGGTCTTTTCCGTAGTAGCCGATGTGCGTGAACTCCCCGAAAATCCACGGAAGCGGATAGTAGCTCTCGATTAACACATCTCCCGATATGCCATGATTGCGGGGGTCGCGTGCAGCCATCCCGAGTACAGGCTCGGTCACCACCGCAATGCCTTGCTGGGTCTGGACATAGACATACGGCTCCTTGGGGTCGGTGCAGTGATGGAAATTCAACCTCAGGGTGACTAGGAGCGATGCCATGAGGAGCACGGCCGCAAACAAAGCTGCTACCCAGCGAACGCAGACTTTCCTCCATAGTTCCTCAATAAAACATCCGAAGAGCAGGAGAAAGGGCCAGAGGATTGAAACGATACACCATGGCGTCTTGTAAGGGACGATCGAGTAGGCGATCAGAACCCCCAGACCATAGATCGCCAGATAACGCTGCTGGGCTGGAGTTGGCCAGACCAGACGGAATGCATAGAGCAACCCCAGTAAGGTTGGCCACTCGTAACGAGCCATTAAGGCAAGCCAGTACCAATTCAGGAAAGCGAATGGACCAATCTGGTAGTCTGTCTTCACATGGCCACCGGCACTGGTTCCAGTCTGGAACCATTTGATATAGGCTTTGAAGAAATCGAGGGCCCCATGCCAGTTCATGAACGTGCCCGAATAGAAAAAAACCACTACAAGAACCGAAGCTGCGCAGCACTTGAGCAGATCACAGCTATTCCATTCCTGCTTGGCAATGGGCATTGCCGGACGCGAAGGAACAATCAGTTGCCAAAGCGCCAGACATCCTGCCGCGAGCGCAAAACAAACCAAATGGATCACCGCAGTCTCCTTGAGTAGCAGTAACAGCGTTACCCCTGAAGCCGTGATCGCGAGATCGCTCCGGCGAGCATCTTTCCAAAGCCCGAGCAGCCCAAAGGCCGTGATCATCATTGAAGCAACGAACCACGACTCATGGATCGCATAGCGCCCATAGAAAACGGCTGCGGGTGAGATCGCCAGCGCTAGTGCTCCGAAGCGTGCGGCAGTCGATCCGAAGAAGCGGTCGAAGCGAAGCGCCATCCAGACCGAGGCAATGCTTGCGAGTACAGCGGGCAGGCGGAGGGCCCAGAGATTTCTGCCCAAAAGCGAAAGGAAAACAAACAGCGCGTAGAAGTAGAGGGGGCCGTGATAATTATCCGGATCGTAGCGGTAGAATCCCGACACCTTCATCTGGTCGACAAACCATCCGTTGATCCCTTCGTCAAAATGGGCCGGCTTCAGATCAAGCCCCCAGAGCCTTAGCAGCGCAGCCAGAAGAATTATGGCACCCTCGAAAAGAACTCCCCTGCCAACAAGAGCAAGGAGTGGCTTGACGCTGGAATCACTTCGACGAGTCTGCATTCAGACCAAGTAAACGTGCCCCGAGAAATGAATCAAGATCGCCTAGCCCTCTCCATTGTCATTCCGGCAAGGAACGAGGAGAAACGTCTCCCAAAGACACTGGAACTGATCCGGGACTGGACTCTCAAATCGGGGCGATTGACGGAGGTAATCCCGGTAGTCCAGGGAGACGACCGCACCGCCGAAATCGTCGATGCGGCCGCAGCGAACGATCCGAACTTGCTTCCGATCATCCAGCACTCTGGCCAGGGTAAAGGTATGGCTGTCCGTCTCGGCATCACGGCCGCACGGGGATCGATCATTCTCTTTACCGATGCCGACTTGAGCGTTCCCGTGGAATGCATGGAGGATCTTGTGTGCATGATGGAAGCCCACCCCGAGTTCGATGTCATTCTAGGCAGCAGGCGACTTCCGGACAGTAAGATCACAATCGCACAACCTCCAATGAGACAGTTGTCCGGCAAAGCCTTCAATATGGCACTGCGCGTCGGAGGCTTGACCCGTTTTACCGATACGCAGTGTGGGTGCAAACTCTTCCGTCATATCGCAGCAAAGGAGATCTTTGCTAAATCGGAATTGAACGGATTTGCCTTCGATGTGGAGATCCTCAATATCGCGGAACATCTCGGTTATCAGATAAAGGAAGTTCCTGTGACTTGGGCTGATGTCGGAGGCTCTCGGGTCTGGTTGCCCAGAGATGGATTCAGGGCTCTTCGCGATGCGTGGTCACTTCGAAAGCGCTTTTCTATCTCTCGGTAGAAACCGCCGGCTACAAACTGGATCTCTTGAGAAGCAAGTCCTCTGCGGCAAAGAGACCTGAAAGCCACGCCCCCTCGACACGACCTCCATGGAGACCATCCCCTATGAGATAGAGGGGCTCGTGGCAAGGGGCCTTCAAGAAGCCGCTTGGCGTACTCGGTCCCTTCGGATGGGCATAACGCCAGCGATGTACCACGAGATCAACGGGATGATTCATCCAGTCCCCGCCGATCAAAGCCGCCTCCTTCAGTAACTCTTCTCCAGCATTTTTTAACTCTTCCTTGGAGGCCTGAAGCCAGAGAGAGCTGTATTCGGGAGATGCATGGATGACGGCAATGGAGCCAGGAGTCTCACGGGTTCTCTTGGAAGAGTCCCAGGCCATCCAGGAAATCGGTGAGGTCATATCTCTAACTTGAATCCCACGCCAGAGTGGAGACTCGGTAACATCCGGATATCGGGCGATCACGGCAATGCATGGGCCGCAGGTGATCCTGGCCGCAAACTCCTGCTGCTCAAGAGAGAGGCGGTCGCTGACCAATTTCATCGCTTGGGGAAGTGGGGCGGAAACCAAGAGTGCTCTGGCACTTACCGGCGAGGAGGGGTGGGCGGAATCGGCATACAGATGCCAGATCCCCCCCTCCAAGATCACGGAATCCACCTGAAACTCCCTGACAACATCCAGCCCCTTCGCTAGGAACTTACCAAGCAGACTCATCCCACCACGACACGCATAACGGGTATCCTTCCACTGCTCTTCGGGCTCATGAAGCGATCCGTTTTGCCAGGTCATGAAGCCCTCCGACCAAGGAAAACAGATCCCCTGTTCTTGCCAACGCCCAACCTGATTTTGAAACCTAAGATCCCGTGCGGTGAAGAACTGAGCTCCGTGGTCGATGGGAATTTCGCCACCTTCAGCTAGAGTTATCCTGCGCGTGGCCGCGCGTCCGCCGAGGCCCCGGCTTTTCTCCACCACGACCACATCAAGACCTGCCTCCCGGAGGCGTTTTGCAGCGGTAAGACCGCTGATGCCTGCGCCAATGATAGCAACATCATGGAGAGTCGTCGTGCTCATGGCTCTTGGAAGGTTGCGAGAATTTCTGATGCTGTCTTGAAGTGCATCTTGGCAACTTTGGAAAGCATTCCGGCACCGTACATCCTGATCACTTCGGTGGCGGCACTCTTCACTTTAGCCGAGACCCCTTTGGCCAGAGTGATCTCAAGATCCTTACTATGCTTGTCCAGCCAGTCGATGAAGCCCTCGCGGGCCAGAATCGATGCAGCTGCAACGGCGTAGTCGCTCTCCGCCTTCGTGCGTTGATCGAGCTGAATTTTGCTGCCTTTTTCGAGCAGCGCTTTCTCAAGCACCCGCGCATCGGCGAATTTATCGGAAAGCGCGCGGCGGCACCCTGGAACTCGGGCGCAAAGATTCTCGATAATGCGGGCATGGCCCCAGGCGAGCAGGCGGTTCAGGTTCCCAATCTTGGCGTAGAGCTGGTTGTACTTTTCAGGGCTGATCACAATAATTTCTGAGGGTGCTCCCGAATTCCGAATTACCCGGGCAAGTTCCCGGATCTTCTTGTCCGTTCCGATCCCCTTACTGTCACGGATGCCCTCATCGCGCAGATGTCGTGCCAGATCACCATCAACATAGACCCCCGCAATCACCAAGGGCCCAAAGAGATCCCCTTTACCGCTCTCATCGATGCCGAAGTGGGGGGCGAATTGCTCAGGCTCATGCACCTCCTCATAGCCCAGACGAGCTTCGCCGAGAATCTCAGGCTCCAGAACGAAGGTAATGAAATCCTCCAGCCCGCGCCCCTGCAAGAGAGCCTTCGGCCCCTTTTCATAGACTGCGATATTGAGCTTCTCCTTAGTTGCGGCGTAGAGGGTGTACGGCTTCTCGAGGAACGTAAATCCTCGCTCGCGAAGAAGAGTCTGCAACTTTGCCGCCTGCTCGGGTGTCAGCGGATAGGTCTGGGAGTGAAGCGGGGGCATGAAAAATGGAAAAAGGCAGGCGGAGCGGCTTGATGTTTTTCTCACCGTGCCCTACGAGCCTACTGTGGACAAGCAGAAGAGACCCGCAAGCAAAGTAAGATTATCGCACTTAACAAAGCGGTTAGGCAATGCGCGTGAAGAACTTCTGAAATGGCATGATCTCCATGGCAGGCATGAACTCCCGTGGCGAAAGGATCACAATCCCTACGCCGTCCTTGTCTCAGAGTTCATGCTTCAGCAGACCACGGTTTCCACGGTGATGCCGCGTTTCCATGCCTGGATGGGCCGCTTCCCAACCATCAGCGACTTGGCAGAGGCGGAGGAGCAGGAGGTCCTCGCGGCTTGGGAAGGACTAGGATACTATTCCAGAGCACGAAGGCTTCATGCAGCGGCGCGAACTGTGATGGAGCGCCATGGAGGTGATATCCCGGTGGAGGAATCAGACCTGCTATCACTGCCGGGAATCGGAGCCTATACGGCGGCGGCGATCCGTGCCTTTGCCTATGATCAGCACGCCGTGGTGCTCGACACGAATATCATCCGGGTCCTAGCCCGCTGGGGAAACATGAGCGATCCCATCGATACGGCTCTTGGGAAAAACAACCTTGCCGCAATCGCCGCTAGTTTTTTCCCTAGAACCGAATGCCGTGCTATGGCATCTGCCCTGATGGATCTTGGAGCAACGATCTGCAAGTCGGGTGATCCCGACTGTACATCCTGCCCCCTTCAGAAAACATGCAGAGTGAGTGAGCCAAAAAAACTCCCAAAAAAATCCTCCCGCTCCGTGACGACCAAACTTGTCGAACACCGCGCCTGGTTCTGGAAAGCGAATCGGCTCTATCTAGAGCAATCGCAAGGGCCTCGCTGGCGGGGTCTCTGGATTCTGCCAGAGCTGGGGAACGCTCAATCCAGCGGACGCATCCTCCCCGAGATTACGTACCCCATCACACGCTACAGAGTCAAGATGAAGGTCCACCGGGTGGTCGGGAAGATTCCAGCCCTACTGAAAGGCTTCACGGTGGATGAACTGGTGGCGCTGCCGATGCCTTCGCCCTTTCGCAAAGTCATCGTGAATCTCGCGTCAGGCTCTTAGGAGAAGAGTAGCATCTTTTGGATGATGGGCGATTGCCGCGGATTGACATCCAAGTCATAGTAACTGCGATGGCATCTAAGTCGCCCACCACCAACAACCTTACCAGCTTTCCCGACCAATATGGCCACTTCGGTCCTTACGGGGGGCGTTTTGTTCCGGAAACCTTAATGACCGCACTGCTCGAGCTTGAGCAGCAGTATGATGATGCCAAGAAAGATCCCGCCTTCCGGAATGAGTTGGCCTCGCTACTCCAGGAATTTGCAGGTCGTCCCACTCCTCTTTATTTCGCCGAACGCCTGACTAAGGAACTTGGAGGAGCCAAGATTTACCTGAAGCGTGAAGACCTGCTTCATACCGGCGCTCACAAGATCAATAACGCCCTCGGCCAGATCTTGCTAGCTAGGCGCATGGGCAAGAAGCGGATTATCGCCGAGACAGGGGCTGGCCAGCACGGCGTCGCCACAGCCACGGCGGCAGCACGCTTTGGGTTCCAATGCCGCATTTACATGGGAGCAGTTGATATGGAGCGCCAGGCACTGAATGTCGCCCGCATGCGCTTTCTTGGAGCTGAGGTGATAGGTGTCACCGCCGGTCAGGCTACGCTCAAGGAAGCGATCAACGAGGCGATGCGTGACTGGGTTACCAATGTCCGCGACACCCACTACATTCTCGGTTCAGCCCTCGGGGCTCATCCTTATCCGATGATTGTGCGAGATTTTCACCGGATCATCGGGGATGAGGCACGTAAGCAGATCCTCCAGCGCGAGGAGCGACTGCCTGATCTTCTGGTGGCCTGTGTTGGTGGCGGAAGCAATGCCATCGGCCTCTTCTATGCCTTCCTTAATGACGAAAATGTCAGGATGACCGGGGTCGAGGCCGGCGGCGGCGGCATTATTCGGGGTAAGCATGCGGCACGCTTTCAGGGGGGTAAGTTGGGGGTTCTTCAGGGAACTAAGACCTGGCTTCTGGCTGATGACGATGGACAAATCGAACTGACCCACTCGGTCTCCGCGGGACTAGATTATGCCGCAATCGGACCCGAGCATAGCTTCCTGAAGGACGTCGGTCGGATTGATTACTCCTACGCCACTGATGACGATGCTCTTGCCGCCTTCCACAAACTTTCCTCGATCGAAGGGATCATCCCCGCGCTCGAGACCGCCCATGCCATTGCTGAGGTAATTAAGATCGCCCCGACGATGACCCCCGATCAGCTCATCGTGGTGAATCTCTCAGGCCGGGGTGACAAGGATGTGCAGCAGGTGGCAGCTCTTGAGGCCGAGGAGGCCTGATGTTTTCCTGAAGCTTTTCTGAATCGGGATCTGATCCTACCAGAAACTTCTCGGAACGGAGATCTTGTCACCAGGCTCCACGGCAGGGTCCGCATCGATATTTTGGCGGACTTTTTTGACATTCACAAAGGTTCTGCTGCCATTTCTAGTAATCGTTACCTTGGTCTGATCGGCATAATCCGTGAATCCGCCACAGGCAGTGATAGCGCCGAGAATCGTCAGATCAGATGTATACTTCACTCGCTGGGGTCCTCTGACATCCCCCTCGACATCGACAAACCTGTCGAATTGCACAGAGACCGTCACGATAGGGGATGAATAAATACCCTTGGTTTTGAAACTTGTTTCAATGCTGTTCTGGACTTCGGCCTGCTTGAGTCCTGCGGCACGGATTTTGCCGATATAGGGAATATTGATGTCACCAGCTCCATCAATGGTGTAGGCCCCGGAAACCTGACTGATTTCTTCGGAGGGAACGCCGGCTAGACGGACGCTCAATATATCACCGGAATGGAGTGCCACTTCTTTGGCCTGTAGTGGAATTCCCCCAGAGAGAAGGAAAATCAAAAGGAGGGCATGCCGGATCAGGGGCTTCATCGTGGATTTAATATTTACCATCTGCTTCCTTCTTGGAAGAGGCATCCTTTTCAGGTGTTTTCTCTGCAGCATTCTTGGACTGTTGTGGACTGTAGTACTGATAGTAACTCGTGTAGTATTCGTAATATTCGTCGTGTCGGATATCCGTGTTGTTGAGGACGCATCCCACAATCTTGGCCCCGACATTCTGCAAAGTTTGCTTCACACGTAACAGCATTGCTTTGGGGAAGCGGCGATGCTGCACCACGACCAGCGTGAGATCCACCGAACTGGCGATGACAGAGGCATCGCTGACTCCTAGGACGGGGGGAGAATCAAAAAACACCATGTCGTATGATGCTCTGAGCTGCTGGATCAGATCGATCATCCGTTGCGAATTAAGAATTCCCACGGCATCGATAGGCAACCTGCCGCTCGGCATAAACCAGAGATTATCAATGGGGGTGCTCATAATGAGAGGTTCAAATGGAATATCTGTGGTAAGGAAGTCCGTGAGCCCTCGATCGTTGGCAAAGCCAAAAAACCTATGTTGAGAGGGTCTTCTTAAATCCGCATCGACAATGAGCGTGCGGTAACCGCCCTTGGCAAAGGTAAAAGCAAGGTTGTTGAGGGTCGTGGATTTACCCTCACCCACTCCACCACTCACGATCGTTAAAGTTTTTGCATCCGGAGACTTCCGGTTGAATTCGATATTGGTTCGCATGATGCGATACCCCTCCGCATCCGAGCAGTCGGCGGGGGCATCCTTGAGGATTGCGATATCCCGTGGGATAACTGCCAGAACTGGAACTCCAAGCGCAGCCTCAATGTCCTGCATGGTCTTCACGCTGGTATCAAGGTACTCGATCAGGAAGGCCAACCCAATGCCGAGAGCCAATCCCACAGCCACGGCGATAGCCATATTCTTCCCCACCTTGGGTTTGGCTGGGAAATCGGATACCTCGGCTTTTTCCCAGATGGTGGCGGGACTCTGGGGCATCGTACGCTGCATTGCCTCGGTGGAGTAACGTGTCTCGGCAGACTCTAGGATGCGCTTGGCCTTGAGATATTCGTTTTTGGCCTCTTGGTAGTGGAGCGCTTTTGATTTGGAATCCTGCTCACCTGTTCGGGCCTCGCTCAGCTTGAGCTCCATGGCTTCGAGAGCCTTCTGGTTAATCTCCAGATTCGCAACCAGGGACTTGCGCAGGATGCCGATCTGATTTCCCAGTTGTTCGGCGTAGACTTTTTTCCTGGCCTGCAATGACTGCACGGAAGGGTGATTCGCACCAAGCCCAGAGCTGAGTAGTTGAGCCTCCTGAGAAACGCAGGCCTCGTACTGGGGCAGGATCTGAGAGATCGTCGCATCATCCATCTCGAAGGTTTTCAGACTCCGGATAATCTGGTCATCCGTCATTCCCTTAATCTGTTCCTGCTTGGAACGCAGGGTCGCCACCCGGATCCGGGCATCGTTCACTTGACCCTCAACGCTGACTAGGATGTTCTTCTCAGCAAGGCTGAGGTCTTCCACGCTCTCGGGATTCAAATCATTAATCTTAGCCTCGATTCTCATCTTCGTCATCGCATCCCTGAGTGCTTCGGTCTTGATGCGCTGTTTATTGACCTCGTCCTCAAGCTGGACCAAGGAACGGGCCACCCATCCCTGCTGCTCGTCGATACGCTTTTTCTGGTATTCCAGTGCGATCGTATTCGCTAGGTCGGCCGCTTCTTGGCGATCGGTATCCAGGATTGAGATCTGGATCAGGTCGGTCCCTCTGACCTCGGAAACACTCATCATTCCGCGCAGCCTCATGAAGGCCACATCCCTTGATCGAAGATCCCATTTCTGGAGAAGCTTCATGGTGTCGACGACTGGATAGAGGATCTCCTTGCGCTGGAGAATCTGGAACTGAGTGGTTGCGAAGCGTGGATCGACACCCCGTCCTCCATCCGAACCGAAAATGTGCATGTTGTTGTTATCCTCCTTCACCTGCATCGTGACAGATGACTGGTACTGCCTGGGGGTCAGATAGGTGGACACACCAGCTGTGGTCACGACCAGCAGGAAGACAAGGATGATGAGCGGCAGGCGGACGCGGATAACCCTCCAGTAATCCAGCATGTGGAGATTGATTTCCCCGGTATCGCCGCCCCCCTCGTTATGTTGATACTGCATGAAAAAATTAGATCTGTTGAATGACTGGAATCCGTATGTTCAAGAAATCGGAAGCGATTTCAGGAAAAATAAACCAACCCCTCACAATTGTCCAAGGGATGTCGCTCAAAAGGCTCCATTGAGTTGGAGGTAACTGATGCCGCGATTGTACTCTTGGCCCGAAGTGGCAGAACCTCCCGAGGTGGTGGAGGTCATGTACTGATACCCAGTGGAGATTTGAAAGATTCGGTTCAGCTCATACGAGAGGGAAGCATTGCCTTGGATGCTCTGCTGGTTGTAGTCGATAAGACCTGCCTTTCCATCTTGGACGGGCCCATAAGCTGCATTCTTGTAATTCTGAATCAGATAGAAGATGCCGGCATTGGCTTTCAGCTTGGCCGTAATGCCCTGTGAGTAATTCAGACCGCTCCTGGCAGCAGGGCTGAAACTGACATTGCTCTGACCGGAAGGCTGAGTTCCCACACGGGCAGTCCAGTTAATCGAGGAGGTCTTTCCTAGAGCCCAAGACAGGTTGCTGGTGACATAGGGGCCAATATAGGTACCGGAGGTGCCTGAGCCGTTTGCGTTATTCTGATAAGTTCGAAATTCGGCGCCGGCGCGGAAGTTCCAGAACCATTGAGGATTGAAGGTGTGGTCGCATCCTGCGGACAAACTCTGCCCCCAGCTGCTATTGCCCTGCTGTGCGTATCCGTAGTAGTCAGTGTTGTAGTCGAGGACGGCAGTGGTCGTGGGCTTGACAAGCCAGCGGAAGGACTGAGAGAAGGCGGGCTGATTGAATCCCTGACCGCCAGTATTGAGAATGTTATCCAAATAGAACATGGAGGTGAAGCTGAGGCGCGTGATGGTGGTGAAGAGATCCGACCATTGATAGGCACCTGAGAAACTATTGGCAGTGAAGATGTAGGATCCGTTCTGGTTCTGCGAACTGCCGATAAGTGACGGATTAGGCTGCTGTTGATAGGAGCTAGAAGTATTGAAAGTCAGGATCAGACGGGGGGTGTAGCGGTACTCGGTCGAGACCCCCAAGCCGATAGTTCCCTGAGTCCTTTGGTTTGGGGGCGGGTTCTGATACAAAGTGATCCCTCCGGTGAGGGTTGCATTCACATTAAGTCGCGGAGCGCCGAAGCGGTAATTGACCCCGCCGTTCAAATTGCCGAACCAACTTCCAAAAGCATTGGTATTCGCGCTGTTGACATTGTTGTCATAGCCGCTGCGCACAGCGGCGTTGAAACGGAGCTTATTGGCCCAGTCAAACATGCCGCCTAGAAGGCCTGGTCCTGAGCCTGTAACGCCATCACCTGGATTCGAATCATCTAATTTGATGCTTGGCATTCCCACCGAAGCGGGGGCGAACTCTGGATTTCCAGCGGGTTGTGCGCTGGGGAGATTCAGGGTTTCAGCCGTTGGGGGATTAAATTCAGGCGGAGCAACAGTAGGCGGCGTTGGCTGTGACTGATTCTCAGATGGAGAGGGGGAGGGGGTCGCCTCTTGGAGCGGAGGGGGCAAGGGAAGAGGTGGCGTCGGAAGTGTGGCCGAAGGCGGGGAAACCTGAAGAGCACTGTTTGCTGACGATGACTGTTGCGATGGGGCGGCACTTCCGCCATTTCCGGCACTTTCACTACCGCCTTGCGAAGACCCACCATCGCTTTGATTCTCCTGCGCATGCAGAAACACAGCTTGGACACTCAGGACGAGTGCCAAGAGCCATGCCTTCCATACAAAACTGTACGATCTTAAAAACACGTAGCTGAGATGAGAAAAGATTAATAAAAATTGGCAGATAAAAACACACTGAATCAGCCGAAATGACAAGGATTGCTTTTTGTCAAAAACGTCTCATAAATTTCAAAAGAGTTGTCAATCTCTCCAGCTTCTCTTCACACCGGAATACATACAGTAGCTGATTTCTCCCTTCCCCCTCCCCTTCCTTATCGAGAAAGCTTAGTCCCCCGATCATGAGCATCCTGAAATCGCTTGGAGAGGCGGAAATAATGAGCAGATTCCTCATCAGCCCCCTCCTTCGCAAGGGAAATAGCAAATTCCTCATAGGGTAGTGCAAAAAGTGGAAGTCTCTGCATAGCAAGAAGAAAGGACTTTCTGGCTCGGTTCTCATCACCGAGAGCAGCCCGAAGTTGAGCCAATCTCATCGACGGGTACCAGGCCCCAGGATCGCCTTCCTCCACCTTCTCCAACACTCGCAAGCGAAGATCCAAGGCTTCCTGCACAGTCATTCCTGCAATCGGCCCACAACGGACAAGAAGGTCCTCAAGCACCGTGGCATTCCTAGCGCTCCACGGCGAAGCGTCACAAGCTCGAACGGCCGCTGCAACGAGTTGACCCGTAGTTTCGGCACCCTTTGGAGACGCGATGCCCAAACTCATCATGTCCGCATGAAAAACATCCCTCTCAATTTTCCAATCTCTCAAGCAAAGCAGTGTCAGTGACAGGCAGAGAGCAATCTGAATCAATCCCATAACGGGGCCAAACCACGCTCTTGTCTGCTTCTCTTCTCTGCTTTGGAGACATGGGTTCGAGAGCATCCCAAGACAGGCCCCGGCAATGAGAACATTGGCACCGAGATGCATGTTGAAATCAAAAAAAGAATGGATGATTTCGGCCAAGACCACGACGAGACACCCCAGCAGAATTGCTCGAGAATCACTGAAACGAATGCCATCCTCACCGCTGTGCGATGAGTGGCGCGAGAAGCCTATAACGTATTTCAAACCATAAAAACAATGAGCCGACAGAGTGGAGGCAACGAGTAGAAGGCCAATCAGCCCATATTCGGAAAGCAATTGGGCAAAATCATTATGAGCAAGCAGGGATTCGTAGGGCATCATCAGTCGGGCGGACCACTGGAAACTGCCCGCGCCCATCCCGAAAAACGGAGCCCTCCCGAAATCATGCGCCGCCGCCCGCCACAGATCCTCCCTGAAGGTATCCATCCAAACATGCTGAAGACGAGAGGTCACACTTGCATCCGTAAGAAGAAAGCAAGTCAACGCGACCCCGAGAATCCCGATGACGCCTGCCGCAATAACACCGGAGATCAATGCGGATCGGTTTCCCGATAAAAAAAGCAACATGAGGGAACAAAGACCGAAGAGCACCAATCCGATGACGAGGGAGACAGAACCTCCCCTGCTCAGACTAAGAAAGACCCCCATGGAGAAAAAGAGCCAGAAGTAGAACAAGGCGCTTCGGGTCGTCCATTTCAAGCGCCCCCAGCAAGCCATTGAGAGTGAGAAAAGGGCCGCTGCACACAACAACCAAGCAAGATGGTTCTTGTTGGCATATGTGCCCACCGTTTGCGGGTAGCAGGCTTTTAACTCAGGAAGATACAAGGAAAGCGGTTGCCATGATGGATCGCAGTAAATCTGGTATATCTCCGCAGCAGTTTGAAAAACCGCTGATGCGCATATCATAAAGATCAAAAGGAGGCGCGGTCCCTTGTCGACGAGGGAGACCGAGAGAATCATATATGTCAGAAACAGCCCGCCCATCCGCAACAACTCATAACTCCTGAGCCCTGGATCACCTCCCTCCATGGTCCTAGGGATCAGATAAAGGGCTGTAATCATCATGAGAAGAAAGGCCCGCTCTGGAAGGCGCGAACGATTCCCCAATGTTCCGGGCAGAGAAATAAATCCAGCCAGGAGGATCGGAATATAGCAGGCCAGCAAGGGGAACATCGGCCTCCCTCCCCCGCCGATCATCTCCATTCCGATGATCCCGAGAGCAAGCAACAACGAGGCAAGCCAAGGAAGCGATAAAAGAACTGGTCTCATTCCTGATCCTCAATGATATCAGAGAGCGTGTCCTAAAGTCACGGGGAAGCCTCTTTCCCTTGAACCATGGGAAGCGAAAGGTTACCAATAACACCCTTTTTATGAGCAATAGCATTCTGGACCCGGCCCGCACGGCGGCTGTCGAACTTAGCAACGACGAGATCGCGCGCTATTCGCGCCACCTCATCATGCCCGAGGTTACCCTCGAGGGGCAGAAGCGGATCAAGGCGGCCAGCGTCCTCTGCATCGGAACCGGTGGACTTGGTTCCCCGATCGCCCTTTATCTTGCGGCAGCTGGCATCGGACGGATCGGCCTAGTCGATTTTGATACGGTCGATTTCTCCAACCTCCAGCGTCAGATCCTGCATGGCACGCGCGATGTGGGTCGCAAGAAGATCAATAGTGCCAGGGACACCATCAAGGAGATCAACCCCAACGTGCAGGTTGACCTGCACGACTGCTTCTTCACCTCCGAGAATGCCGCACAGATCGTCGCGCCCTACGACATCGTGATCGATGGAACGGATAATTTCCCAACGCGTTACCTCTCCAACGACATCTGCGTCTTCCAGAAGAAGCCGAACATCTACGGATCCATCTTCCGGTTCGATGGTCAGTGCACTCTCTTCGCCCCCCATCTCGGAGGCCCCTGCTACCGCTGCCTCTATCCCGAACCCCCCCCCCCGGGCATGGTCCCGAGCTGTGCCGAGGGAGGTGTTCTGGGCGTACTGCCCGGTATCATCGGCGTGATGCAGGCGATCGAAGCAATCAAGCTGATCGTCGGCATCGGCGATCCTCTGATCGGACGCCTTGTCCACTTCGATGCGCTGAAGATGAAGTTCCGTGAATTCAAGATCCGTAAGGATCCCAAGTGCCCGGTCTGCGGTGAGCATCCGACCGTCACACAGCTCATCGACTACGACACCTTCTGCGGCATCCCGCAGGCCGCGGCTGCCGAAGAAGCCGAGGTTCCCGTTCCCGAGATCACGGTCGAGGAGCTTCAGGCAAAGCTCCAGAGTGGAGAGAAAGTGGCCTTGATCGACGTACGCGAGCAGTTCGAGTGGGACATCGCCCGGATCCCCGGAGCCAAGCTGATCCCGCTAGGAGACCTCCACTCGCGGATGAGCGAGCTCGATAGTGCTGACACGATCTATCTCCAGTGCAAGTCGGGTATCCGCTCGGCGAATGCCCTGCGAGAACTTCAGGGAGCGGGCTTCACAAAGCTCTTCAATGTGCAGGGAGGCATTCTGGCCTGGGCCGATAGGATCGATCCCTCCGTCGCGAAATACTGACCGATGGCAGACGTGCTGACTGAGCTCGCCTCACTGCTTCGTTGCCCGATTACCGGACAGCAACTGCATCTGGCAACACCCGAGGAATTCTGCTCACTCGCCTCCCATGATGCGGATGGCTTCCTTGTCCGTGAAGATGGCACTGCCGCATATCCGGTCGAGAAAGGCATCCCCAGCCTCCTCCCGGAGTCGGCCATCGGGCTCGCGCCCGCTGACCGGAAACCTGCAAGCTGAAACTTGAAACCTGAAGATTTAGGATTTCATCAATCATTGCTGCCTGCCAATTCATCCTCTGACCTAACAGTCTAACAGCCTTCAGCCTAATAGCCTCTCTGCCATGACCGAACTCGAAACGATCCGCCACTCCTGCGCCCATATTCTGGCAAATGCGATCCTGCGCATCTGGCCCGAGGCTCAGTTTGCAGCAGGACCTCCGGTCGAGAATGGTTTCTACTACGACGTCGACCTTCCCCATCGGATCAGTCCCGAGAATTTCGATGCGATCGAGAAAGAAATGGCCGCCATCATCGCCGAGGCACAGCCTTTTCAGCGAGAGGTCATCAGCCGGGATGAGGCCCTTGCCATGGGTGAGCGAGGAGAACTGGCCGGCCTGACACCGCGTCCGGAGGTAAGTAAATTCAAGCTCGATATCATCACCCGCATTCCCGAGGGGGAAGAGATCACTCTTTACCGCAACGGTGCTTTCACCGACCTCTGCGCTGGGCCCCATGTCGCGGATACCTCCAAGGTGGCGGCCTTCCGCCTCACCCATGTGGCCAGCGCCTTCTATCAAGGCGATGAGAAGAACCCCCAGCTCCAGCGCATCTACGGAACGGCCTTCTCATCCACGGAGGAGATGGAGAGCTGGTTTGCCATGCTGGAAGAAGCAAAGAAGCGTGATCACCGCAAGATTGGCAAGGAGCAGGGCCTTTTTCACATCGACGATGCAGTCGGCCAGGGTCTGATTCTCTGGACCCCGAAAGGAGCAATCATCCGTCAAGAGCTTCAGAATTTCATCAGCGGTGAGCTCGCCAAGCAAGGCTACTCGCAGGTCTTCACGCCTCACATTGGCAAGATCGGTCTCTACAAGACCTCAGGCCATTTCCCTTACTACAAGGAGTCCCAGTTCCCGGCGATTCCCGAACCGGATCAACTCGAACGGATCGCCTCGGAGGGATGCGGATGCGCGGAGATGACCGCGCGGCTGGAAGCGGTTTCTGAATCATTTGCCAACTCGCTGAACGAGCGGGCAGGCAAGGAAATCGTCTCATCCGAACGCGTGATGGATCCCACCCGATTGCTGGATGGCTTCATGCTGAAGCCGATGAACTGCCCTCATCACATCAAGATCTTCGCCTCCCAGCCTCACAGCTATCGCGATCTGCCGGTGCGTCTGGCGGAGTTCGGAACCGTCTACCGATGGGAGCAGTCCGGAGAGTTGAACGGCATGACCCGTGTTCGCGGCTTCACTCAGGATGACGCGCATCTCTTCTGCACCGAGGAGCAGGTAGCCGCGGAGGTGCAGGGATGTCTCGAACTCGTGAAGAAAGTGCTCACCACGCTCGGCATGTCCGACTACCGTGTGCGCGTGGGACTCCGCGATCCTGACAGCAGTAAATTCACTGGCAATCCAGCCCAGTGGGATCTTGCGGAACAGGCCTGTCGCGATGCGGCCGCCACCCTCGGTGTCCCCTTCTCGGAGGAGCCCGGCGAAGCTGCTTTCTATGGGCCTAAGATCGACTTCGTGGTCAAGGATGTCCTCGGACGCGAGTGGCAACTCGGAACGGTTCAGGTGGATTACGTCCTTCCTGTCCGCTTCGACCTCTCCTACACCGGTCCCGACGGCAAGCCTCATGTCCCCGTGATGATCCACCGGGCTCCCTTCGGGTCATTGGAACGGTTCACGGGCGTCCTGATCGAGCACTTTGCCGGAGACTTCCCCGTCTGGCTTGCTCCCGAGCAGGCTCGCATCCTGCCAGTCTCTGAAAAGGTTGCCGAGTACGCACAAAAAATGGTCTCCGAAATGAAGTCTAAAGGCATCCGCGCAACCGCCGATCTCTCACCCGAAAAGCTCGGTTCCAAGATTCGCCTTGCCCAGCTTGATAAGGTTCCCTACATGATCGTTGTCGGACCCAAGGAGGAGGCCGCCGGCCAGCTCTCCATTCGCAGCCGTCAACGCGGCGACGAAGGGGCCATCGCAGCAGATGCATTCATCCAACGAATCGAATCCGAAATCCGCGACCGCACGCTCACCGTATGAGCGGGTTGATCATTCCGTTGCCTGATCCTCTTGATTCCTTTGGTTTCCTTGTTCCAGCAGTCCGTCACCAGCCGGCACCCACGTGCCGTCACAACCCCGTGCCTCCGCAAGACGAGGGCGCATTAAAGTCCCATTAATCCAGCATTCATCCGTATTAACGACCGCATTCGCTCCCGCGAAGTGCGCGTCATCATCGGCTCCACAGGCCAGCAACTCGGTATCCTGAACACCGACGAGGCTATACGCCGCGCCAAGTCCTATGGCCTCGACCTGATCGAGGTGGCGCCGACCGCCAATCCTCCTGTCTGCCGGATCGCCGATTTCGGAAAGTTCAAGTATGAGCTCACCAAGAAGGAGAAGGAGAGCAAGCACAGCGCAACCAAGATCAAGGAGATCAAGTTCCGAGTGAAGATCGGTGCCCATGATTACGAGACTAAGCTTCGGCATGCCGAGGAGTTCATCGAGAAGGGGAACAAACTTAAGATTGTTCTCCAATTCCGTGGCCGTGAGAACGCCCACAAGGATCTAGGCTTGGCGATGATGTACAAAATCAAGCAGGACCTCGAGACCATGGCCTTGGTGGACATGCCCCCGAAAATCGTGGGGCGTGCTGTCGGCATGACTATGAGCCCTCTCCCCGCTGCCAAACGGAAGCGAAAATATGCTAAAATCGAGGAGGAATACGTCGAGGATGTTGATTCCGACGAAGATGAGGAAGAGACTGAAGAGACAGCCGAGACAGTTACAGCCGAAGGCAAGGAAGAGAGTCATGCCGGTTGATTTCGATCATTCACCGGCTATACCCGCTATCAAACGCCTCTACCTCTTCGACATCGATGGCACCCTGATCACCTCGGGTGGCGCAGGAGAGAACTCCTTCCGCGATGCCGTTATCGAGGTCTGCGGTGGTGACGCTGCCTTGGAAGGCGTTAATTTTGCAGGCAACACGGATACAGGCATTGCCCGCGAAGTCTTGCTTGCGGCAGGCATGGAACCCTCTCAAGAGAACATCATGGCTCTGCTCGACGCCTATCTGGGAAAACTGGCCGACCGGATTCACCTCCATCAAGGAAAACTTCTGCCGGGCATTATTCCCTTACTAGAACGCCTCAAAGAGCGGCCCGACTGCAGGCTTGCCCTGCTGACAGGCAATCTTGCGAGGGGGGCCGAGGTGAAGCTCTCCCATTACGGAGTCTGGAACTATTTCGCTTTCGGCGCTTATGCCGATGACCATCATGTCCGCAATGAACTCGGCCCTGTGGCGATGGCCCGCGCCCTGGAGGATCATGGAGAGGAATTCACTCCCGATCAGATTTATGTGATCGGTGATACGCCCCGCGATATCGAGTGCGGGAAAGCTTTTGGCGCCGTCACCGTCGCCGTCTCCACGGGAAAATATTCCCGAGAAGAGCTCGCCTCACACCATCCCGACATCCTCTTCGATGATCTTTCGGATGTGGACGCCGTCCTAGCGCTGATAGCTCCTGAGATTTAATTTTCCCGCAGAGGCGCGGAGGCGCAGAGGTTTTTGAATTTGGAATGCTTGCCAGGCCGATGCTTCGCAGCCGTTACATCAAGAAGACAGGAAAGGGATCAACGGGAAATCACTATTTCGGCGTTTGCTCTGAGTCTGGCGCGTATCCCGTCTTATACCCCTTATTCTGCTCGGGACGCAGTGCATTAGGGTAGTTCCAGTCGGTCTTCACATCGACGGTAACAGTCTTGAGTTGCTTGTAGACTTCGTACGGCTTCTCGATCCCAATGAAAAAGTTGAAGGTCGGAGCCCCTTTCGCCGTTATCCCTCCGCTGAACATCTTGAGACTTCCCACGCCGAGCATGTTCTCGATGGGATTGACGGTCACTTCGATCTCTTGGAGACGGTCAAAGTCGATGCTCTTGAAATCAATCCCCCAGAACCCCGTCCTGAGTAAAATGCGCTTATTGGTAAACGCGTAGCAAGTGTTCCCGAACACCAGACAGAGCCGGAGCATGTTGCCCACCCCAAGCCAGAGAGGTAGGAGATGGAGAGCAAAGAATGGAACCATGAAACCCAATGCAGGTCCCTTAGCAGTTCCGATGTGCTTGATAAAACCGAAGTAGTCGATCGCACCCCAGATCAGCCCAAGCAGTAGAAAGGGTAAGCCAGACATGAGGAATGGTATCACGGTGGGATTCCCCACCCAAAGCACCTGCTCATCATGATCGAGTACCGCATCAAACTGAGGGGGCAGGTTGTCAGTTGTGAATTTCATGGAGACTTGTCGTTGTTCTCACTCACAACTATCCCTCCTACTTCACAAGACAAGGAGGATTGGAAATATCATGGGTCTTATGTAGTTGATGGGGTGCTGATGGGGTATAAGTCCCTAATCAGCAATGAAGAACAGATATTCAAAAGGTGCGCACGTTTCTGAGGCCCGAT
>JAPJNA010000007.1 GCA_026461395.1 Chthoniobacterales bacterium
CCCATTCTGGAACATAGTGAGACCATGAGCCAAATGAGCCCTAAAGAGGTCGTCCAGATCGATATCAAGGCAGTGATTCCCACGACCAGCGGGAGCGCTGTGTTTCTTGGTAACGATCAGAAGGTATTCGTCATCTATGTCGATCCCTTGGTCGGCAACGCCATCAGCATCATGATCCAGGGAACAAAGAACGAACGCCCCCTCACCCATGATCTAATGGGAATGATGCTTGCGGGCTTCGGTGCGAAAGTGGAGCGCGTGATCATCAATGATCTCAAGGGGGCTACCTACTACGGACGGATGATCGTGACCGCCGAGAATGAACTTCAGCAGCGCAAGGTGCTGGAGTTGGATGCTCGCCCCAGCGACTGCCTTGCGATGGCCGCCCAGCAGAAAGCTCCCATCTATGCCACTGGCGAAGTCTGGAATGAAGTGGAGGACATGTCCGAAGTCCTCAAGAAGATGATGGAGGAAGAGAAGCCTGAAACCTGAAACTGGAAACCTGAAGGTTCAGAGATCAGGGCCTGTCTCTCTTTCAGCTTTCAGCTTTCAAGTTTCATCCTTCCGAGCGGACAGGGTCCGCTCTTCTACATCCTTGGCACCGTGATGCCTCGCTGCTTCATGTACTTGCCGGCGCGATCGGCATAGCTCGTCTCACACGATTCCGTGGCCTCGAAGAAGACGACCTGAGCCAAACCCTCGTTGGCGTAGATTTTAGCCGGCAGTGGTGTCGTGTTGGAGATCTCCAAGGTCACATGCCCCTCCCATTCAGGTTCGAAGGGAGTGACATTCACGATAATGCCGCATCGGGCGTAGGTGGACTTACCCACACAAATCGTCAGGACCTCACGGGGAATGCGGAAGTATTCCACACTACGAGCGAGGGCAAAGGAATTGGGCGGAACCACACAGACATTGGTCTTCACATCAACGAAGGATTTCTCATCAAATTCCTTGGGATCGACCATGGCGCTGAAGACATTGGTGAAGACCTTGAACTCATCCGCGACACGGAGGTCGTAACCATAGCTTGAGAGACCATAACTGATTACGCGCCCCCCATCTTCAGAGGCACGAATCTGACCGTCGATGAACGGTTCGATCATTCCTTGTTCCAGCGACTTTTTGCGAATCCAGCGATCAGAGCAGACAGACATAGTGCGATCTATTTAAGCGGATCCCCGATTGGCCGTCATCGTAAAATCGAAGCCTTTATCTCAATTTTATTCCCCATGCAGAGTCAGATGATCTTTAATGCTCAGCAATGCTGAATTACCTCTGGCTTGGCCTGATTCTCTGCGGCGTAGTCTTGGGTGTCCTGACCGGCAAAACTGAGGCCGTGACTGCCGCCACGTTCGACGCGGCCAAGGCCTCCCTGATGACCATCGCTTTGCCCCTTGGGGCCGTCATGGCTCTCTGGCTGGGGATCATGAGGCTTGCCGAGACATCGGGTGCCGTGGAACGACTCTCGTCATTCCTGAAACCTCTGCTTACCCGTCTCTTCCCCGACGTCCCTGCGGACCACCCTGCCATGGGGGCCATGGTGATGAATATTGCGGCGAACATGCTGGGACTTGGCAATGCGGCTACTCCCCTCGGTCTGCGAGCCATGCAGGGACTCGAATCTCTGAATCCCCGCCCGGGAACGGCCACAAATGCCATGTGTACCTTCCTGGCCATCAATACAAGTTCCGTCCAGCTCATCCCCGCAACCGCTGTGGGGATTCTGGCTGCAGCGGGATCGATTCACCCGACCGCCATCATCGGGACGGCGCTTGTCGCCACGACCTGCTCCTTCGTGACGGGCATCGTCTCGGTGAAACTGTTGCAACGACTCCCCATGTTTGCCCTTTCTCCGATGCCTCCCGTTATGGCGAGTGTAGCCAGTGAGGCATCCCTCCCATCTCCTGTGGAACCTCTCACGGAATTTCCGCTTTGGAAGAAGATCCTGCTAGGTGGCTACGTGGCCCTCTTTGTCATCACGATCGGTCGTTTGGCTTTGTCGGGAGTCGAGGGACAGCACTCCTTGACGATCGCCATCATCCAGAGCATCTCTCTCGTGGCGATTCCCTTCCTGATCGGTTTCTTCCCACTCTATGCTGCCCTGCGGGGAGTGGCCGTCTACGAAGAGTTTATCGAGGGTGCCAAGGAGGGCATTCAGGTCGCCCTGCGCATCTTCCCCTACCTTGTAGCGATCCTTGTTGCTGTCGGCATCTTCCGGGCTGCTGGGGGCATTGATATCCTAACCCGTCTTCTCTCTCCCGTTCTGGATCTGATCGGCTTACCTCCTCAGGTATTGCCACTGGTCCTTGTACGCCCAATGAGCGGAAGTGCCGCCACAGGGCTCTTTGCCGAGATCGTCAAGGCATGCGGGCCTGATAGCTACGCGGCCCATCTTTCCGGAACGATCCTCGGGGGCACCGAGACCACACTCTATGTACTGGCCATCTACTTTGGCTCCGTGGCAATCCGCAAGGGCCGTCATGCCCTTGCCGCTGGTCTGCTTGCTGACGCAGCAGGAGTCGCCGCATCGCTGGTGATCTGCAGACTGGTTTTTAAGAGCTAGTTCCCGATCAGACTCACCACAATAGTGCGACGATGGGGAGCCCTGCGGTGCTCGAACAGATAGATTCCCTGCCAGGTGCCGAGTTGGAGTCCTCCCTCGGCGATGGGAATGGATTCGCTAGTGCGCGTCAGCGCCATACGAAGATGACTGGTGGAATCATCCGCCCCCTCGGCCGTATGGATCAGGTTGGGATGATCCTCCGGGACAAGATCCTCGAAGAAGCGGTGGAGATCGGCGCGCGCCGTCGGATCGGCATTCTCATAGATCACCAGACTCGCGCTGGTATGCTGGACAAAGACCGTAGCGAGTCCCGTCTTGATTCCGCAGCGGGCAAGCAAGCCTGCGACTTGGTCTGTGATCTCATAGGTCCCCTTCCCTCGGGTTGGCACAATAAAACTCTCGGTGAGTGCGATCATCGTAAGATCAGAATGATCATCTGAGGATCAGGAGGCTCGGGATTCCGAGCGGAACCCATTCCATGCAATCGAGGCCCAACCGGCCATCAACAGAAGTCCTCCGATTGGGGTCACGGCTCCAAGCCAGGTAATCCCTGTCACCGCCAGTAGATAGAGGCTTCCCGAAAAAAGCAGAATTCCGAACACGAAGCAGAGAAATGGGATTCTTGGAACGGAGTGCTCACGGGCCAACCAGAGAAGGACCGGAGCATGAACGAGGTGGTAGAGCACCGCCGTATTCCAGATCTCCCGTGCATGATGAATCTCCAGCACACCCTTCAGGGCATGGGCACCGAAGGCTCCAAGCCCAATCCCTAAGAAACCCGTCAAACCTGCCACAAAGAGCCCTGGGAGTGCGGCTCGACGGGACATGAGGGAGGGAATTAGTTGGCCGCGACCTCGAACTCTTCGGGGAACTTCTGGAGGAAGCTCTGGACTGGCCATGAGGCCGCCTCGCCAAAGGCGCAGACCGTGCGGCCGGCAATGTTGTCAGCCACGTTCTTGAGAGTCGCTGGATCCTGTGAGATTCCCTCTCCATTCACCATTCGGGTAGTCATCTTGTCGATCCAGAGCACACCCTCGCGGCAGGGGGTGCACTGACCACAGCTCTCATGGGCATAGAAAGTATTCAGGTTATTGAGAGCCCAGAGCATGTTGCGCGAGTCATCCATCACGATTACCCCGCCACTTCCGATCATTGTACCCGCCGCGGCAAGACTGGCCGCATCCATCACAAGGTCGAGAAGGGGAACTTCCTTTTCAATCATTTCGCCGTCCGGGCCCTTCTCCTTGATCTTGAAGGTCTCACCGGCACGCAGGATCTTGGAGGAACTGCCACCGGGAATGATCGCCTTGAGCTTGCGACCGGGCTTCATGCCGCCGCAAACATCATTGATCAGCTCACCAAGCGTCACGCCGCCTGCGGGGATCTCGTAGGGACCGGGACGCATGACATCTCCAGAGACACACATCACGCGGGTACCACCATCGCCGGCAGTGCCCATCTTCGCGTACTCGTCGCTACCGATCTTGAAGATCTGCTTCACGTGGCAGAATGTCTCCACATTGTTGACGATCGTCGGAGACATGTAGAGACCGAGGACCGCGGGGAAGTAGGGAGGCTTAATTCGGGGATAAGGGCGCTTACCCTCCAGCGACTCGATCAGGCTGGTCTCCTCTCCACAGATGTAGGCACCGGCTCCCTGGTGGACATACATATCGATGTCGAACCCGCTACCCATGATGTTTTTTCCAAGGAATCCCTTGGCACGGGCCTCTTCGATCGCCTTCGTGACAATCCCTGCAGCCTTCGGGAACTCGCAACGGATGTAGATATAGGCAAGATTTACGTTTAGAGCGAAGGCGGCGATCGCCATTCCCTCGATCAACTGATGGGGGTCGTTATGCAGAATATACCGATCCTTAAAAGTGCCGGGCTCCGACTCATCAGCATTGCAGGTAATGTAGTGCGGCTTACCGTCGTCACGCTTGATGAAGCCCCACTTCACTCCGCAGGGGAATCCCGCGCCGCCGCGACCACGCAGGTTCGCCTTCTTGACCTCATCAATGATTGCTTCCGGCTTCATACCGAGAGCCTTCTTCAGCTCGGCGTAGCCGCCGTTCTTCTCGTAGCAGTCGATGACAGGAGTGTAGCCCTGGGTCCACGCGTTCTTGAAGACGATGCGGCGCTCCTTGGGATGTGGAGGGAGAAGAAGTGATTTCATAGTCGTGGGCCTTGTTGATACTTAGTGCAATCTAGCGGGATCGATCAGTTGTACTGGCTCAGGATAACGGCTGTGCCTTCCGGGGTAATGTCCTCGAGAAGATCGTCATTGACCAGGGCCACGGGAGCCGAACCGCAACTCGCGAGACACTCCACGAACTCGACGCTGAATTTTCCATCCGCGCTGACAGGAGGAGTATGACCATGCGTCGGAGCCTTTGGATCAATCCCAGCCGCCTTGCAGAAGGCATCCCGGACCTCATAGCTACCAGCCAAGGCACACGAGAGCGTGCGGCAGACGCGGATACAGACTTTGCCAGCCGCCTGCTGACGGAACCAGGGATAGAAGGTCACCAGCTCCAAGATATTGATCGGCTGAAGCTCCAGACGGTTTGCGATCCAATCCACACCGCTGTCATCGACGAAACCGAAGTGATTCTGCCAGAGATGAAGCAGCGGAAGGGAAGCACTCCTCTTGGAGACGGGGTAGTGAGTCACCGCCTCGTCAATCTTGGAAAGGAGGTCCGCAGG
>JAPJNA010000008.1 GCA_026461395.1 Chthoniobacterales bacterium
ATTCCGTCCCCCTCCAAAACCACTTCCCAAGCCTCCAAGTAAGAAGCCCGTCGCAGCAGCGGAACCGAGGCCCATTCCACCGCCTGAGCCCGGACCGCCATCGCGGCGGTTCCGACCAACAATAATCAGCACAATCATCACCAGCAGGAAGAACCCTAGCGGAGAAAAAAGAAAGTCCTTGAGCGTCGTGGGCTTCCCATTGGCACGACTGCTCCCCTTGTACTCCCCCTTTGTTGCCTGCATCACCGCCGTGATCCCTGAGGCGAGACCGGCACTATAGTTCCCGGCGCGAAAAGCAGGAGCCATCGTCTCGCGGATGATCCTGCTACAGAGAGCATCGGGCATGGCCCCCTCCATCCCGTAACCCGGCTGAATCCGAATCTTATGGTCCTGGATAAAGACGAGTATCAGAACCCCATTGGAGGTCTTTTTCTGGCCGATCTTCCAGGCAGTGTAGAGCTGCTGGGAATAATCCTCAAGGGAAGCTCCCTCAGGTAGCTTCGGATAAACCACAGCCGCGATCTGGTTCGAGGTCTGCTTCTCGAATGCTGCAAGCCGCTGATTAAGCTGCGCAATAAGTCCGGGCGTGATTACCCCGGCCTCATCCGTCACATACTGCGTCGGCGCCGGAGGAAGCGCCTCAGCCGACACCTTTCCTAATCCGATCCCAATCAGGAGCAGCAGACCAAGGAGAAGGTTTCTCAGCATGAGGATTAAATTACTTTGCCGGTGTCGGAGCAGCGCCAAAATCGAATTTCACTGCAGGAGTAGTCTCGGCGCCGGCGGTTGCCTGGAAGTAGGGCTTCTGCTGGAAGCCGAGCATTCCGGCAAAGATAACCGTCGGGAATGTGCGAATCTTCGTGTTATAGGCCTGCACGGCGGCATTGAAGCGACCGCGTTCGACCGAGATGCGGTTCTCCGTTCCCTCAAGCTGGGACTGTAAGTCGCGGAAGTTGGCCGTAGCTTTCAGATCGGGATAATTCTCCGCCACCACAAGCAGGCGTGAGAGGGCAGATCCGAGCTGACCCTGCGCCTGCTGGAACTGTGCCAACTGGGCCGGATCGGTGGGTGCCTGGTTCTGGTTGATCTGGACTTTACCGACAGAGGCGCGCGCCTCGGTGACCTGAACAATCGTCGACTTCTCGAAGTTGGCGGCACCCTGCACGGTCTGAACCAGATTCGGAATCAGGTCGGCGCGGCGCTGGTAGACATTCTGAACTTGGGCCCACGAGGCATCGACAGCCTGCGAATTGCCGACAAGTCCATTGTACGTGCTCACGGCACTTAGAATCAAGAGGGCAAGGACACCGAGGATGATGAGTAATGTTTTATTCATGGGATTTTAGGAGATGGGTAATAAGGATTTGGTGATGGGGTTTGGGTGATGGGGCTGTGGTGTGACTAAAATTATTCAGGTTTCAAGTTTCAGACTTCATGTTTCAAACTCTTGGCATGTCAACGCCAGGCGCGCTCTCCTGCATGACGAGCACTCGGTTGATCGCGTTCACATAGGCACGAGCGGAAGCCTCGATCACATCGGTGGAGGCTCCCTTGCCGGTGATGAGTCGTCCATCCCCAAAATCGACTTTCAGTGTGACCTCACCAAGGGCGTCCTGGCCTTCGGTGACCGCCTCGACAAGATAGACCGCGAGGTGTCCGGTCTTTTTAACGATTCGATCAATCGCCTTCATGGCCGCATCGACAGCACCGTTACCAGGGCTTGTTTCCTCAAGGATCTCTCCACCATGACGCAGTCTCACCGTAGCAGTCGGGACCGTGCTTCCGCCGCAGACTACATAAAGTGATTCGAGAGCATAGGTACCTGTCTCACCGGCGACAGCATCACCAGCAAGGGCCACCAGATCATCGTCATAAACGAACTTCTTCTTATCCCCAAGCTCCTTGAAGCGCGTGAAGATCGGCACGATCTCGGCCTCCGTGAGCGTCAGTCCCAGTTGTTCGAGACGGGCCACCATGGCGTGGCGGCCACTGTGCTTCGTCAGAGGCAGATCAGTTCCTCCCCAACCTACATCACGAGGATCCATGATCTCGTAGGTTTCGCGCATCTTCAGGATGCCGTCCTGATGGATTCCGGATCCGTGGGCAAAGGCATTCTCACCGATGATCGCCTTGCTACGGGCTACCTGCAGGCCGCTCAGTCGGCTGATAAGACGGGAGGTCTTGAGGATCTCCTTGGTGGCAATGCCCGTGGAAAGACCGGCGAAGATATCAGGACGGGTCTTGATCGCCATGACAACTTCCTCGAGGGCTGCATTGCCGGCGCGCTCGCCGATGCCGTTAAAGGTTCCCTCGACCTGACGCGCTCCGGCTTGGACCGCTGCCAGAGAGTTGGCCACCGCCATGCCGAGATCATCGTGGCAATGGACACTGATGACTGCTTTCCCAATGTCACGGACATGCTTGCGCAAATAGGTGATCAGATCGGCGTATTGACCCGGCATAGCATAGCCGACCGTATCGGGAATGTTCACCGTCGTCGCTCCGGACTCGATAGCAGCCTGAACAACCTCAGCCAGAAACTCGGGTTCGGTGCGCGAGGCATCCTCGGGTGAGAACTCCACATCGGAGACCATTGATTTGGCCTGAGTCACCCCCTCGACAGCCAAGCGGATAATTTCCTCATTGGCCTTCTTGAGCTTGTGCTCGCGATGGATCTTGGAGGTGGCAAGGAAGACATGGATGCGGGCGCGATCACCTGCGGGAAGAAGGGCGCGGCCAGCTGCCTCGATATCCTTCGGAACACAGCGTGCAAGTCCGGCAATCACGGGGCCCTGGATCTCACCCGCAATCATCTTCACAGCCTCGAAGTCGCCGTCGCTGATGATGGGGAAACCCGCCTCGATGATGTCTACCTGCAGGCGCGCAAGCTGGCGCGCGATCTCCAGCTTCTCGCGAAGGTTCATGGAGGCGCCAGGGCACTGCTCGCCATCGCGGAGTGTCGTGTCGAAAATGAGGACTCGATCGTTGTTCATGTGAAAAGGATCCGAAACGACCGGATCTCAGGCCGCTCCGTAAAAAATTAGAGAGCAAGAAGAAGCAGAGCGCCAGCGCGGACTGCGCAAAGGATGGGGGGCACCCTATTCATGGTTGATAATGGCACACTGAAGATGCCTTTGCAAATCGTCGCTGATCATCTGGCAAGAGGGATGTCGGGCATCCATTGAAGCCAATCCTTCTTGGGAGAGCTAAAGAGAGTGTAGACATGGCCGGGTTGCACCGGATCACCCATAGCCACACCCTCGGGAGTTGCAAAATCGATGCAGGTCAGAGCGCTCGACTCGAGTGCCGGCGCACGCACATTGAGAGAAATCAGACCACCGGAAATATTCACTCCGCTGGAATCCCAGAACCGGGAGTGCACATGGAGCAAGGGAGCATACTGATTATCAATCGTGAGCGTCAGACTGATGTTTTGACCATCTGGGGAGAGGGCTTTTTTGATGACTCTTCCAACGGTTATCCCCCTGTAGCGGACTTCCGAACCCACGCCGATCTTCGTGGAGGGAGAGTTCAATACAACCCTGAATCCGGGATCTCCCGGCTGGATCAGGGCCGCCTGCTCCTGTGTTACTCCTTTGAAACGATCCACAGCAGGGCCCTTTGCCCCGGGGATACAGTCAATGTAGATGCCGCTCACGAGAGTTTCTAAGCCGGATACTTTCTGAAGTGAGATGACAGGGCGAGTCACGGAGAAGACCGATCCTTTACTCCTGAGGGTTTCGTATCCCGGCACCAATCTTGCGGTCACCAGGGCCTTACCATTAGCGGGTTTAACTTTCTCCACGATTCCAACGGGGACACCCAAGTAGCGCAACTGAGTTTCACCCGGCAGAATTCCTTGGGCGTTGTTAAATTCCAAAACGATTGGCTCCGAGTTGGCACGAGCTGCCGTCGCATTGTCATAAAGCTGAAACTCAGCTCCCTTGCTGACCCGATCCCCCATATCTCCGAAAAAGTCAAAATTGATCGCTCCAAAGAGCAGTGTCTTTAATCCTGAAAAATCGATTTTCAAAACACCCGACCCTATTTTCACACTTGTTGGCGACGTGATCCAGAATCTCGCGTTACCCCGAAGGAGATCCTCGTACTGTTCATCGATTAGGACGTCGAGATAGGGCTGATTGTGTTCGTCTAAAGCCTTTGTCCTGACGACACCCACAACAACCCCGCGAAAGTAGACCTGTGAACCTGCATCTAAATAAGGAGCTATCGCCCCCCGTAGCCTGATCAGGTCATGAATCTTGTTTAGCGAAACGACCGGGGCATTTTCGGACCCGGTGAAGTGTGCGGAAAATGCACCAGTGCCCATCGATGCCTGGATGGAATTCCCGTTGATGAGAGAGTCAATCCCGGAAGCACCGCTCAGGCTGATCACCGGTTGATCGATCCAGAAAGTAGATCCTTCGCGCGCGATTCCTCTAGCGGATTTTTTTAACCGTACATGAACCGAAACCTTTTCCAGTTTTGCATCTAGTTCCACCTTGTCCACGATGCCGGCCGCCACCCCACGGTAAAGCAACTCCGTCTTGTCTGCCCTGATCCCGGGAGTATTCAAAAAATCAATCACGATCTCGGGCCCACGGCTCAGCCAGTCGTGAGCAAACATGTATCCTGCGGCCGAGGCGGCCATGACGGGAAAAAGCCAGACCCAAGAGATCTGCAAGCGCTTCTTCGGCACGACGATCCCATGGTCCTGCAGAGGGTTTGATGGAGTGCTCATGGGTTCAATGGTTTCAGGCTACACATCCTCCCAGATCAGGCGGGGTTTGTAAATTTCAGCGGCGACAAGACTGCATAGAAGCACGATAGCAAAAACAATGCATCCCGGTTCTGCTCGAACCGAGGCAAGTGCCCCCAACTGGCCCACAGCGGCAAGGACTGCGAGAAGGAAGATGTCGACCATCGACCAGCTTCCAATCATGTGAACAATCTTGAAAACTTTGCTCCTTTCACGCCTCAGGGATGGTGAACCATGCAGGAAGAGAACCCAGGCCAAGGCCGCCAGTTTCGCAAATGGCAGAACAAAACTGGCCAGAAAAACTACCCCGGCAATCAAGGGTAAGCCAGAGTCGTAGAGTTCAAGAACCCCTCCCATAACGGTCAAGGGATCCACCTTACCGACAAGGGACATCGTCATCACCGGCATCATGTTGGAGGGAATATAAAGGATCAACCCCGTCACGACGAGTGCTCGGGAGAGATTCACGCGCGATCGGTCTGACAGGCTCATTCTTTCTTCATTACTCCCATTTTCTTCAATTGCTCTACGGCCATTTGCCTATTCGAGATTTGCTCGCAAAGGATCGACATGACCGCCACTCCAAGAACGTATCGTGCCCCCGGTTGCCAAGCCACACTTCCAAGCATCTCCAGCTTAACCACCGCCACCACCGTGGCGATTGAGTAAACCGGGATCAGATTCCAGGGCCTCACAGCAAGGGCGATGGTACTGACCAACTTTAACCCCGGGGGCCGCATGTTCAGGGCGATGGCAAAACCAAGATAAAAAGCACACGAAAGAAAAACAGCGGGGGCAATGATTCCGCAAAAACAGACCAGAAGGCCGATTAAGAAATATCCCTGACGGCATAATTCGATAATACCGGTGATCATGTAGTCGGACTGCGATCTGCCGACGACATCGAATGTGAGAATCGGTGTCGTATTGGCAAGCAGAAGGAGAATAAGGCCGGTGAGTGAAAGAGCAAAAGGAGGCTGCAATGACCGCTTTGCGATGTGAATCATCACAGTTGTATCACACCGACTGCAGATAAGTTCCTGGCCCGGAAGAAGTTCTTTCTCAAGGCAGGGAGCCTCGCAATAGGGGCAGGCGACCCACCTTCCTTCAGCTTCCAGGGACTGACTGGCTAGAGCCTCGTTCAAACTTTTCGCGAATCAAGGAGGGCAACCTTGCCAAGACGACGCAGATGGCGCGACTCCTGGCTGTACTCGGCATTAAGGAAGGTCTCCACAAGATCCCAGGCAACGCAGGGTCCAACTGTACGACCACCCATGCAGAGGATGTTCATATGATCGTCTTCGACTCCCTGCTTCGCGGAGAAATGGTCATGGATCAGGCAGGCATGAACTCCCTCGATCTTATTGGCACAGACGGAAGCTCCAACACCGCTGCCGCAGATCGCAATACCGCGCTCCACCTCTCCGGCAACGACCGCATGGGCCAGAGGAACAACGTAGTCGGGATAGTCATCGTCATGGCTAAGCTGATGGGCCCCGAAGTCTACAACCTCATGACCGGCAGCCTTAAGCTGGGCTACCAACTCTTCCTTGAGTTCGAAGCCACCGTGATCTGTTGCAAGTCCTACGCGCATGAGAAAACTTTAGTTTCCCCGAGCCCCAAAGCAAGGGGGAAGCCATGGATTAGATAGGACTGAGACGCGGCGCGGCGGCAGGTTCCACTCCACGGATGTATTTGGGTGTCCACCAGACGAAGGCGTAGCGCATGGCAAAAAGGCCCACCAAAATCCCGACCAGACGGTCCCTGATCACGGTGAACTCGGTGGTGGCATGCGGGTCCTGGGCGATGAGCATCACCACGGCAACACCCATCTGCACGCCGATGTAGGAATATTTCACCCGCCCCATGCAGACCCAGGCGCTGATCCCGGTTCCGAGAGCCATGATGAGCAGGACTCCCATGAGATTGTCCATGTGGGGGATCAGGAACATGGCAAGGAATCCCATCAGCCCTCCGATCGAGGCCCCAATGATGCGAAGCCGCTGCTTGAAGACCTGCGAATCGACATTGTTCATGGCCGAGACGGCGCAGGTGATCATGCAGGTATGAATGCCGCTCCAGTCGGTCATGCTGGCAAACATGTAGCAGGCCATCGTCGCGGCGGTAGCCCTGGTGGCAAACTCCGCATCACTGAAATCTTTCCTTTCAGCCAGGGCGGGCTCCGTGGGCATTTTTTTTGATGGAACTCCGCGCCCCTCTCCCTTGGAATCGAGGTAGGCCTCGGCATCCATCAACTCCTTCATGGCTTCGGCCAGTCGTGCATTACCGAAGGAATAGGCGTTGGGAATTTCACCATCCGCATTTTGCGCGCGATACCACTCCTCCCCTTGCAAAAGACGCTTCCTGAGCCGATCCAGGTGCCTTGAAACGTGATGCCAATCAGCCCGGTCGGAGGCACTGGGTGGAACGGAGAGATCCCCCTCGAAAGCAACCCGGTCGATCTCACCGAGTACCGCGACGATCCAGGTGCAATTTTCCCTCTGTAGAGGGGTCAGGCCTCCGAACTTCTGGAGCATTTTGGCCTGATCCAAAGCAACACCCGTGTTCACCCCGAGTTCGAGCGGTGAGAGTTGTCCCACGGCTCTTTTCAGGCAATGGATCTCGATGCGGTCCAAGCCCCTCCGTACTTCTGACCTGAGCAGATCCAGAGCGCTGGGTGCGCCGAAAAAATACTCGACCAGGAACGATCCCATGATGGCTAGTCCTATGGCACACCAGAGCCATCCCAGTTGGCTGATGAGATAATTGGGATTGGGATCCTGATCGAAGCTGAAACAGAAGACCGCCGCGAAGATGATCGGCAGCATGAAGATGACGTTCACCTTCGGGAGCCTGCTCATGAAATAAAAGTTGATCCAGAACATGACTCCCCAGAGGAGAACCCTGAGCCAGTTGATATTCCACGAGAGGTAGGCGATCCCGAAAATCCAGAGGGACGAAAAGATCAGGGCAACAATCGCAAGGATGGCAACATAACGGGTCGTCATTTTGTTCCTCTGGAGAAAGACGAAGACCATGAGGACGCCCAGATCCGCCATGGGATTCCGGAATGTCAGGACAACGATCCAAATGAGAAGGCAGGCGCTGACCATTCTCATCGTCCCACCTAACCGATCAGGCATCGGCCTCAGCTCCTCCAGGAGCTGGCGGAGGAATTTCAAGACATCGACGCCCCCTATTCCCACCATGCCACCCACATTCTTGAGGGGCACACTTCCGGAGGATGATCCCATGGGACTCAACGACCCGTGTGGACAGTCGCGGCGGCCGTGGTCCCGACGCGAAGGATTTCCGGTGGGACGTCATCGGCAAGTTTGATCCTGACCGGGAAGCGCTGCTCCAGTTGCACCCAATCCAGCGCCTGGGGGATGACCGGAAGGATGCTCTTCTGCAGGGCCTGGGGGGTCGCCCCCCATCCGATGCTCTCCACCGTTCCCTTGAATAATTTCCCCGCGGCGGTTTTTAACTCTACGGTCGCGGGATCGCCCACCTTCATCTTCTGGATCTGGCCCTCGCGGTACGGCTCGCAGACCCACCAGGAATGGATGTCGATCAGGGTGAAGACCTGCTGCCCCTCGGAGGCAAACGCTCCCCGGGAGATCGACATCTGCGAGATCAGGGCATCGAAGGGGGCCTTCACGGTGCAGTACTTCAGGTTCAGCTCCGCCTGGGCGAGATTCGCGGCGGCGGCGTCACGCTTGGCCTGCGCCTCGGCGATGCTGAGCACGGAGGATTGGGCCGAGAGCAACTGAGCCTGCGAGGCGGCGAATCCAGCTTGGGCAGACTGCATCGTGTTCTTGGCATCGCTAACGTCCTGCGCGCTGGCATAGTGCTTCGCCAGCAGCGGGGCGATGCGGTCATAATTATCCTTGGCCGTGGCCAGCTTGGCCTGCGCCTGATCGAGCGAGGCCTGCGCCGCCTTCGCCTGATCCTCCTGCGCGGCGATCTGCAATCCGGCGTTCTTCAGAGCGCCCTCGGCCATGGCGAGGTTGGCGGTCGCCGCCTGGACGGCGATCTCGTAGGGAGCCGGATCGATCTCGAAAAGCAGGTCCCCCTTGTGAACGAATTGGTTATCCTTGATCGGGAGTTCCTTGATCGGCCCTGACACCCGGGGGGCGATCCCGATCATGTCGGCCACGAGCACGCCGTTGTTGCAGCGGGGATTGCGGGAGTTCCATGCGTAGGTGATGACCGAGGCGACGATCGCCAGGATCACGAATCCCCACCCGATCACGGCACCCAGCTGCGCCTTCCTGGGATGCTGCGCCGCAGGATCCTCGGCCAGTCCGGTGGGATTGATTTGCTCTTCGGTGGTCATGGCGGTCAGTTGGTGAAGAAGATCAGGTAGATCAGCAGGGTGAAGAAAACGTTGAGCGCCGGGTATCCGATCGAGCGGGGGCGGATCCATCCGTCCAGGCCGATCCTGACGAACACGATACGGACGATCATGGCGAGGACCCAACCGATCAGAATGGAGAGCAGCCAAGCGGGAAAATAAGCACCTCCGATTTCCTGAATGCAAGAGCATCCGGAAAAAGAGCCACTAGCGGCCACAGCGACTAAGGCAAAAAAAGGCCGTTTCATCAGCTCGCACGTTAGGGAGTACAGGGAATATGGAGCAAGGGGAAAACCAAGCTCGACAGCCACTTCGGATCCATTTTACTTGCCCATTCGATGAGCATCTTCCGTTTCTCCTCCGCCATGGCAGCAGCCATGATCTGGACGGCTTTTAACACCACGCTTAATGCCTCATCCCGGGAGACCTCGGACTCTGTTTCCATCCCTTCCTCCAAGGACAAACAGGCAACCATTTCCTCCTCGGCGGAAATGACGCGTCAGATGGAGCTCATGGCCAAGCTCCATGATTACAGTTTCATCGATCGAAATAAGAAGTACACCCTACCTGAGTTGGTCGATCTCGCTCAGAGGCATAACCCCTCCACCAGGATCTCTTGGGAGACTGCTGTCCAAGCCGCTGCCTCCACAGGCATGACCGAGGCTCAGTTTTATCCAACACTCACAGTGACCAGCAGTTACGGCGGAGGGTACTGGAGTCAGGACCTCACTGGAGCAAAAAGTCAGTCCGGTATCGTGGTGCCCGTGAACTTCAACGATCGTGCAAGTGGTAACTACAGCAACTTAAGCGCAGGGGTGAACCTTCGCTACATCCTCTTTGACTTCGGCCAGAGGATCGCCAACACGAAGGCTGCCAAGCGAACCCAGACCGCCGCCAATCTTTCCTTCAATGCCACGCACCAGCAGATCACTTTCCTAGTCACCAAGGCTTACTACACGCTCGAGACCGATCGTCGACTGATCGAGACTGCCGAGGTCTCCGCGAAGTCGGCGGAAGATGTGCTTGGTTCTACACAAGCCAAGTATGATCAGGGCCTACTGACAGAACCGATCTTGCTTCAAGCCAAACAAGCCAGAGCACAGGCTGCCTTTGATCTGGTCAATGCCCGCTCCAACTGGGAGGTAGCCATGCTGAATCTGGTCCAGGTGATCGGTGCAGAACCGGAATGCGGATTACAGGTTGCAAACTACGATTTCTCACGTCTCGACAGTCGTCTTCAGGCCCCCCTTGACCAATTTGTGCAAGCAGCCTTAAAGCAGAAACCAGACTTACTGGCCAAAGTCGCCCAGGCTCAAGCCGCCGAACAATCCCTTCGTGCCACGAAAGCAGGGACACTCCCTCAATTCTCCATCAAGGGAGTTCAAAGTTACCAGAATTTCAACACCACGATCAACGGGGCAGAAATTCGCGATATCGGGCTAAGTTTCCAAAACTACGGGGGATCGGTGAATGTCGAGTGGCCTTTCTTTGACGGGGGCCTCAATCGAAACAAAGTGAAACAGGCCGCCTCATCGTGGAGGGAGGCCAACGAGGCTGTTCTCCAAGCACGAGAGGAGGCGCTTGCCACAGTCTGGCGCTCCTACACGACGGCAAAGTCGTCGATTGAGAGGAAGCAATCTGCGGACGATCTCCTCAAGGCCAGCCAGTCTTCTTATGACGCACTCTTGGCCAGTTTCGACTTGGGCAGGACATCCATTCAGGACGTTCTCTCGGCTCGCAGCTCGTTGGCTAAGGCGATGGCCACGAGGGCTGAGTGCGACCAATCCATTGCTGCCAGTCTGGCCACGCTTGCCTACGCCAGCGGGCAGCTTTGATTCTCCTCACTTCCAGATGAACTCCCAGCAAATCGCCCTGCTCACCTTCGCACTGATCTTCGGGGCTGCATTGACCGGGTTTGTGATCCAAAGACTTCTCCCCCCGCAACATCTCTCCGATCAATCCAAGGGGGCCGTCCATCTGGGTGCCGCTCTCATAGGCACCCTCGCGGCGCTCATCCTGGGCCTCCTGGTCTCCTCCAGCAAGGGAACCTATGACCAGGCAGAGGGCCTCCTCAAAGAAATGTGCGCGACTTACGAGCACGCGGATCGCTTGCTGGCCAACTACGGGGTGGAGGCCGCGCCGATCAGGGAACAGCTGCGGCACTCGGCTGAAAAAATGATCTGGATCATCTGGCCCGAAGAGACAGTGCAGGGCGAGGTAGACGGGCTTCCCGATAGGGTCGCCACCAAGATGGACCTTGAGGGCGTTTACAACCGGACCTCCCTCCTCAAGCCGGGCAATGCGAACCAAGTGCATCTTCAGAACGATGCCATGCGCCTGATGGGCGACATCATCCAAAAACGCTGGATGCTGGAGGAAGTAGTGCTCGGAGGAGGAATCTCATTCGTCCTCCTGGTGATCCCTGTTCTCTTCATCGCTTTCATCATGCTCACCTACGCGGTGTACGCGCCGAGGAATACCACCGTCACCTTCGTGCTCTTCTGCTACGCCGCCTGCATCGCCATCGCCGTTTTCCTGATCAGCGAGCTCTCCTCGCCCCTTAAGGGATCGCTCAAGGTCTCGAGCCGCCAGGTTCACATTGCCCTGCATGAGATGGGCAAAGAGTGATCCCGGAAATTGCATGAGGGACGGTGTGACGGACGGGCTGTTGGGGAACCGCTGATGAAATCCCCCGTGGAAATTGCCACGGAGGTTTTTCCAGACTAGGATCCGCGGATGCAACGCCGCTGGATCCTCCCGACCATTCCCGATGCGATCCTGACGCGTCGCCTGGCAGTAGAACTCGGGATTCCTGATGTGGTGGCGACCCTCCTGAGCGCCAGGGGATTCTCAACGCCCGATCAAGCCACACTCTTCCTCGATCCGCGACTTGCCAGCCTACGTCCCCCTGAGGAAATCCCCGGTATTACCGAGGCTGTCGCCCGGTTGATCGAAGCAATTCATTCCAAAGAACGGATCACCCTTTATGGAGACTACGATGTCGACGGGGTCTCCTCGTTGACCATTCTCTGCCGCTACCTCCGCGCTGCGGGAGGAATCGTGGAATGCTTTATTCCCGACCGCTCTACCGAGGGATATGGACTCAGTACGGCAGGCGTCGCCCGCTGCCTCCGGGAAACAATTCCGAGCCTCGTAGTGGCGGTCGATTGCGGAACGAACTCTCGCACCGAGGCGGAACAGCTCCATAAAGCAGGCTGCGAACTCGTCGTACTCGATCACCACGAGCCCGATCCGGAAAACGTAAAATCTCTCTCCGCCGCCTTAGTAAATCCCAAATTGGGAGAGGACTTTCATTATCTCTGCAGTGCTGGGATCGTCTTCAAGCTCTGCCATGCCATGCAGAAGGCATTTCCTGTCGAAAGACTCGACCTTCGGGACTTCCTCGACCTTGTGGCCGTGGGGACCGTCGCCGACATCGTCCCCTTGACGGGCGAGAACCGGATCTTTGTAAAGGCAGGCCTCCTCCAACTGGCCCGCTCCCGCTGGGCAGGCCTTCATGCCTTGCTTCATGTGTCGGGTGCCGTCGCGCCCTATGACCCCTCGGATATTGGTTTCAAACTCGGACCCCGGATCAACGCTGCAGGCCGCCTCGGAAGCGCCACTGAAGCTCTCCGACTTCTACTCACAGACGATGCGAATGAAGCGACGCGAATCGCTTCCGGATTAGAACATCAGAACAGGGAGCGCCAGACCGTCGAGAGGGATGTCACGCTCCAGGCCGAGGAGTGGGTCGCTGCTCACTTTGATCCGAACCGCCACGCGACCATCGTGGCGGGAAAGCAGGACTGGCATCAAGGAGTGGTCGGCATCGTCGCCTCGCGTATTTCCCGTCGCTGGCATCGACCAACACTGATCATCGGGTTTGACGACACCGGTTCCGGCAAGGGAAGCGGACGTAGCATCGAAGGACTGCCTCTCGTCGAGGCCCTAGGCCGCTGCTCTGAACTGCTGGATGCCTATGGAGGCCATGATATGGCAGCCGGTCTGAGTCTTAAGGAGTCGAGGTTAGAGGAATTGAGAAATCGCTTCGAGACTGCGACCCGGGAGATCATCAGCGAAGAGGATCTGGTGCCGCGACTGCGCCTCGATGCGGAACTCGACATGGGACTTGCTGATGAGGACTGGCTCGAGACCCAGGAACGACTTGCCCCCTTCGGCACATCGAACGCTCAACCCCTGCTGTTTTCGCGAGGAGTCACACCCTCCTCGACTCCCCGTGTCCTTAAGGAGAAGCATCTCAGACTGGAACTCAGCAGCAGCGGGAAAAAAAGGACTGCCATCTGGTTCAATGCCTCTCTGGATGAACTACCCCGCCCCCCTTGGGATGTCGCCTACACCGTCAACCGCAACACCTGGCAGGGACGCGATGAGGCGCAGGTACAGATCGTGGCCATCAGGAGTGCCTCGGGTAACGCATAAACATCGAATCTCAAATCCACAGAATAAAAATAATTTGGAACTCAGGAACTCAGGAATAGTAACAGCTATTACAAAACTTTATTTTCACTCCTTTCCTGAATTCCTGACTTTCCTATGAATACTTCCCCGGTTGATGTGACGGAGGAAAAAAGTAAGAAGGTCGTTCAACGGAAACCTAGAACCAAGAAGGAGAAGAAGTCGGCATCACTTCCTCCCCATGATCCGCAAATCAGGCTTGAGGAGCTCGGCTGGATCAGGAGGCCGCAACTCACGGCATTAGGCAAACTCGGTATCACCAGCCTGCGCGACCTCCTCGAACACTATCCCCGTCGCCACGAGGATAGGAAGCGCTTCGACTACTTCCCCGATGGGGAGAGCGAGAGGGCTTACTGCCTGAGCGGCATCGTGGGGAAGACAGTCTTTCGTCGGTTCGGACGAATGCGTAGCTTCGAGGCCGAGATCGAGGAAACATCTGGATCACCTCTCACCGCACGCATCATTCTCCGTTGGTTTAATCTCTTCCATGTGCAGAAAACCGTCACGACCGGCGTGCGGGTGATTGTTTATGGCAAGGTCCGCCTTCGCGGGAAGCGCCTCTGCATGGAGCATCCCGAGTTCGAGGTAGTGACTGATGAGGATCGCCAGAGCATTCATCTCGACCGAATTGTACCCATCCACCCCGCAGGTGAGGGCATCAGTGTGCGAGTCATCCGGGGGCTGATTCACCGCGTGCTGTCAGAGACCGATTGGGAGAAGTGGAGCGACCCTCTTCCGGGGCGAAACTGTCACTGGGACAAGGCCCTCCGGGATATTCATTTTCCCGAGGATTCCGAGCATCTCGAACCATCGCGCAGAGAGCTTGCCCTGCGAGAACTGCTGGGAGTCCAGACGCTTGTCACCCTCCGGCGCAACGAGGCCCGCAAACCCCGTGGCGCTGCCAAAAGACCCTCGGGAAAACTTCTCGAGACATTCCTTCGACATCTTCCCTTCACGATGACAGAGGCCCAGCGGCGCTCCTTGGCAGCCATTCGGCAAGATATGGCTCAGGACCACAGGATGCACCGACTTCTGCAAGGAGATGTCGGCTCGGGAAAGACCGTTGTTGCGGCCTCGGCAATGCTGCTTGCTCTCGAGGCGGGACATCGCGCCATTCTCATGGCACCGACCCAGATCCTGGCAGAGCAACATTACCGGAATTTCCTGGCATGGCTTACTCCCCTCGGCATCCCGGTGCACCTCCTGACCGGCGCTAGGAAGAGCACATCGTCCCCCGTACCTACTGCGGATAAAAGACCCACGGCCGTGATCGGCACCCACGCACTCTTGCATGATGAGAAGATATTGGCCGGTGCCGGATTGGTCGTGATTGACGAACAGCACAAGTTCGGTGTCCTCCAGCGAACGCACCTTGCTGCCTTGTCCTCAGCCCCCGATGTGCTTGTGATGACTGCCACGCCGATTCCCCGAACACTCGCTCAGACACTCTATGGTGACCTTGATCTCTCGATCATCAACGAGCTGCCGACCGGCAGAGGAACGCTCCGCACAGCAGCCCGTGACCCCGGAAAACTCCCCGAAATCACAGCTTACCTCAGAGGGCAACTGGAGAAAGGTCGTCAGGCCTTCATCGTCTACCCCTTGATTGAGGAATCGGAAAAGCTCACAGCCAAAGCCGCGGAAGCGGAAGTTGCCGCATGGCAGGAACGAGTTGCCCCCTACCACTGTGCGCTGCTTCATGGTCGCATGAAAAAGGAGGAAAAGACTTCCCTTATGGAAGACTTCCGCTCGGGAAAGACTCATGTCTTGGTGACGACCTCGGTCATTGAAGTCGGAGTCGATATTCCCAACGCTACCTTCCTGCTTGTCGAGAATGCCGAGCGCTTCGGCCTCGCGCAACTTCATCAGCTCCGCGGACGCATCGGACGCGGCCCCTACACCTCCACGTGCGTCCTCATCGAAGGAAGTGGTAATCCCGAGGCCATGGAACGTCTGCAGATCCTGGAACAGAGCACCGATGGGTTCGTCATTGCGGAGGAGGATCTTCGACTGCGAGGGTCGGGGGATATCCTGGGAACCGCTCAGAGCGGAATGCCCCCCCTTCGGATTGCGGATCTCTACCGTGACGCCGACCTGATCGACGTCGCTTCCCGGGAAGCGGCACGCATCCTGAAGTTTGATCCTGCTCTAGGGCAACCTCACCATGCTTCCCTGAAACGGCTTCGTACCGAGTATGCCCTACGACTCGCAACCACCGGCGGGTAAAAAGCTCCTTATTGTGCCCTGTCTGGTTTGTGTTTAATGTTATGTGAGTTCACGGCGGGGTAGCCAAGTGGTAAGGCCGGGCTCTGCAAAAGCCCCATGCGACGGTTCGATTCCGTCCCCCGCCTCCACCTCCTAGAGCCACATAAACACTGGCTCTAGAGGTAGCGGACACCAAACGGACACCAAAACGGACACCAAAAAAACCGTTTTGGGGCTAGTCACCGAGTGCGGGTGGTGACTCACCCACTACTCGGTAACTAACCGGGAATCGGCTCGTTCAACATCGCGGCTGCGCCAACCGCATGAAAAAACGCTACCGACTCATCCGCCGTGGAACCCGCGGAGGAACCTACTACTGCGTCGACTCGCAGACCGGCTCAAGAACCAGCTTGGGCAAGATCTCAGCCGATGAGGCAGAGCAGATCGTTCAACACAAGAACACGGCCCTGCGCCAGCCGATGCTCAACCTGCAGATTGCCAGGGCCTATCTGGCAGGCAGCGATTCCGGTGTCACAACCCGCACATGGGGAATTGCCCTTCAAACCCACCTCGATATGAAGACAGGTGCCAACCTCAAACGCTGGACCACCTTTTCCAAGGACAAGGCGATCAAGCCTCTGTTGCCCAAGATCCTCATCGAGACTCAGGCCGAGGAACTTCTCAGCTGTGTTAAAAATGGAACGGTTTCCACCAACATCTTCCTCCGGCGACTCCACAACTTCTGCCTCGATATGGGATGGATCGCTTGGCCGATCATGCCGAAGCGCCAATGGCCCGTGATCCGCTTCAAGGAAAAGCGCGGCATCACCCTTGAGGAACACACCCGCATCGTCGAGCGGGAGCACAATCCCGAACGCAAAGCCTTCTACAAAATGGCCTGGCATCTCGGGGCATCCCAGTCCGACCTGGCCAGCCTGAAAGCAGAGGATGTCGACTGGGATAACCAAGTCATCACCTTCTTCCGCATGAAGACCAAGTGGCGGAGCGTACAGCCCACTCAGATCCGATTCGGCAAGGAGGTCGAAGCGATCCTCCAAGACCTCCCCAAGGAGGGACTCCTCTTCCCCTACTTAGCCACTGTACGGGCCGGAGACCGGGCCACCGAGTTCAAGCAACGTTGCGATGGCCTTGGTATCAAGGGGGTCTCTCTGCACTCCTACCGCTACGCCTGGGCCGAGCGTGCCCAAGTTGCGGGATACCCGGAGCGCTTTGCCCAAAAGGCTCTCGGCCATAACAGCAAGGCTGTCCACCGTGCCTACGCGCGCAGGGCGCAGGTCACACTACCTCCCTTGGAAGAATACGAGGCGAAGATCATCCCTTTCAACTCCCCCAAAAACGAATCCGCAGCCGGATAAAGATGAGCTATTGCCCTGATTCATCACCCTCCGCCCCTGCAATGCGTTTACGGGAGTTCTTTTCCCTCCAGTACTTGGTGAGCACCCGAGTGGCTTGTGCAAGCCACTCTCGGTCCTGCCCTGCTGCCAAGACATCCACTAAGGCAAAATACTTGGGGGCGTTGGCTGCTGGTTTTCCGAGTGGGATCAATAATCGAGCTACAACCAGTACCGGGATATCGTGGTCTTGGAATCCAAGCATTCCAGCCACTTCGCTGGAATGGAGGCGGGCTGGTACGCGACGGCTATTGAGCAGAGTTGTAGCATCCGCTGGGGCATTGGTTTTCTTGTTCATGAACATGCCAAGGACTCTGCCCCTCCCTGTCGCTTCTCGTGCTCCCGCTTGGGAGCAACATGCCAGCTTATTCCCTCAAGGATTCTGCTCAGATGATCATTCACCTACCTCTAGCAGACAGGCTTGCCAATCGTGTGCAACTGACCACGTACGCACACAGCCCCTATCTCTCAGCCGTTGAAGATGCCATCGGAACAGAAGTTGATTACGCCATGCTGATGAAGATTTACGGAGTCGAGAGGCAGGGAGAAGCCCATTAGAGCCCCGCCGTGTTCATGGGAGCGAGGAAGGCCGTCATCAGCGGGAAGCCCGAAATCAAGCACATCTCAACCAGCCTGACCGAGCGGAACAATCTCACGATGATGATTGTCCATGCGCCGTTTTACCCGGCTTACCAACGACTTTTCAAAGAAGCTGGAGAACCATAAACACGCCATCGCCCTACACTTCATGCACTACAATTTCTGCCGCACCCATCAAAGCCTTCGGATTACCCCCGCGATGACTGCGGGAATTTCGGAATCTGTATGGGAAATCAATGATATAGTGGGTCTGTTGGGCCAGTAGCCACTACATCTTGATGCAATCGGCTTCAATGGTCATTATTGACTCTGTATCTATGTTTTATGCGCCCCCGCAGCTTGACTCTACCCTGCAATATTTTTGTTGAATTATTCCCGAGCAGAGCTTTGATTCTTCCTATGAGTTCCCTTCTAGATCGTACCGTCTCATCTACAAGCTCATCACTGCCCACTGAGACATTTTCTGTTTCAGCGGGCGATATTGATTTTGTGGACAGGCAACTGAAGTTGATAGATCTCAAAAACAGTGTGCTTTCATGCGTGTCCAAATGGTTTTCTTGCTGGGCACAGACTCGTAATCTTTTTTTAGGGTTTGCGGCGGTCTCTTTTCAGGAACAGGAATCTTTGGCTCCAAGTTTAAAGAAACTTTCTCAATCATTGAGCAACATGGGGAAAGAATTGGCCAAAATGGCCGTTCTTGATGTCTTGTCCATTCAAGATGCCCATTTCAAAATTGCAACGGGATATGCTCTTTCAGATTTGGGGGCTTGTATTTCCTTCTTGGATGATCGTAATGAGGAATTTTTTACGTCTATTCCTTCTGAAATCGCATCTTTGAATTTCTTAGGAGAAGATTGCGATGGGACAGACAGCGTGGGCTAGAGAAGCTTCTGAACTGTATTTCCAAGCCACCTATGGTGCAGATATAGGCACCATGGGTGATGCTCGTGCTCGGTATTTGGAGCTCATTAAAATTGCCGAAGAGACAGCAAAGGCTCCACCTGGGAAAATGCTTGAAGCCATAAAGCGCAGGGCCACTCAATACGCAATGGCAAGACTTTCTGGGAAATTCCCAGAAGAAGCGTTTGAAAAAGCTGCCATGACAACACCAATAGTGGTTGGAGAAGAGGAAAACTGATCCACTACCTCGAATTACATTTCCTAGACATATATTAATATGTGCATAGGCTTTGTAATAATGCCCCTCACCCTACCTAAGGCACTCAAGAAAGCCCCCGTCCAACGGATGAGGGATCTGGAGTCCCTTGGTCTGTCTCGACCGCGAGTGCGTTCTCTCGTCGATCAAGGAGTCCTAGAAAAGGCTTCACGGGGGCTCTACATCCTCCGATCCGCAGACGTGACTGAAAACAGAACCCTAGCCGAAGTCGGCAAACGAGTACCCCACGGTGTGATTTGCCTCCTTTCAGCGCTGAGGTTCCATGATCTCACCACCCAGTCACCCCATGAAGTCTGGATTGCCCTCGAGAGATCCGCATGGTCTCCCAAGCTTGAGCATCTCAACCTTCGGATCGTGAGATTCTCCGGTATCGCATTTGAGGAGGGTCATCAGGAACATATCATTGAAGGAGTTCCCGTTCAGATCACCTCCCCGGCTAAGACCGTTGCCGACTGTTTCAAGTACCGGAACAAGATCGGCATTGATGTCGCACTGGAAGCCCTCCGGCAAGTTCGTCGCAAGCGCCTTTGCTCCCTCGACGAACTCATGCACTTCGCCCGCATCTGCCGCGTGGCCAATGTCATGAAGCCCTATCTGGAGTTCCTAGACTAGGCAGGGAGGGTAAATCTCAACGGGAAAACCTCGAACTGCTCAAACAGCCTCACGATTTTTATGAGGGCGTCTTCCACTTCCTCGAAGGGAATCCCCGCCAGCGTGGCATCCATCTCGTATGCTTCCTTTGTCACATTGCAGGATTCTTGAAATGTCTCCAGCCCACTGCAATCCACATAGCGGCTCTTGCAGGCCAAAATAAACTCCTCCGACGCCTTTTTCCAAAAGGCCTCATCATCTATCGGTAATCTCCTGAGAATTCGCGCCTCGTCATGGAGATCCTTGACCCTCGGAGCTCGGACTGGGCTATTGATCTTTGTTCGATAAGCAGGAAGCGACGTCAAAAAAGCACGGAGTTTTTCGCCTGCAATTCGCTGCAAGGTGTATCCCCTCATCGTATGTCCATCGATTGAAAGCGGGATTACTGCCCCTTCTCCGAGTAATTCGGGAGAAGCGATATCAATCTCGATTGCTGGCAATCCCCTCACCCCTCCATTTTTTTCATCGGTTACTCGGATTGAGGCCTTCAATCCATCCCATCCAAGTGGATGAGGGTCACTGTTGGGATCTCTTTGGACCTTCATGCTTTCTAGGGTAAAGCGCACTGGATTCTGATTCTCAAAATTGTTCCGTACAGCTCTGCCAAGATGCTCTTCGGTCCAGCTTCTCCGAGCATCCAAATCAGGATGCCCCTCGGCGAATTCGGCCGTGAAATTAGAATCCACATCCAGAGACTGCCGATCATCTCCGAGATGCATGTTGAGAACACGCGCACCTTTAAAAATCAGTGCATCCCTGAGAACTTCGTCTGAAACCATTGCGGACAAAACCTCGCCGACGACCGTATTCACCCATCGATTTCTTTCAATCTTGTTCATGGCTAAGGAATCCTCACGTTCCAGGACTTGTTGAGTCGAGGATAGTCCACTCCGTTGATCAGCGATATGGGCTCAGATGAGGCCTCCGAATCATGTCGAACAAGCTCTAATCGTTTCTCCATTTTTGTCGATAAGCCCGATTTCACACCAAGCACATCCAGCATGGTCCCAACACGGCGATCAAATGACGGTCTTCCAATTTGCTCTAAGTAACCAGCCATACGGTCTGGATTCCAAAGCTCAACTCCCCTCTCCCAGGCCTCGAAAACGACACCCTGACCTCCGCATTGGGTCGGGTAGATCAGTGTATCAATCAAGGTTTGCTCTAGGGTTGTTATCCTCACCTTGGCCCTCTTACCAAAAATCCTCTCCTGGACTCCCGGCACCATCATTGTGTTTCGCCGAGTCCGGTAGCACATAGCCCCCTCAAATCGAAAGAGCTCCGTCCCCATGGGGTTTCTCAAATGTCTTCTCTCCCCAGCTTGATTGGATGAAGGCTCACTCCACTCAGGTGGTAATGGAGCTTTATCCATTTTAGCGACATGAAAGAAAGGCGGCACCTGAGTGGTTAGCTCCAAGTAGCTCAAGACCCCGAAGTAGCAAAGAACGCCTTGCGGCATAAAACCCTGAAGAACTTCCAACGGGTCGAGGATCATCTCCTCCTCTCTTGCCTCCATTTCCAAAAAATACATCTTCGCGATACCATCCTTTACCGGCCCGAGAGAGATTGGCTTAAGCCATCCCATCTCCATTAAACGATGGATCGCCTCACCTGCAGTACAGAATGTGCTGGGAACCAGTTGATCAGGATGACTCTTGACCACCTCCATGATCAGGTGTCCCAAATTGGAATGCGTCCAACACCGCACCGTAGGAAACGCCTCCGTTGGCTCCAGCACATGATCTCGCAGCAAACGAAGAAAATTCTCCCACCTCTCGGGGAATACATTTTGGAAACGTTTTGGAGAATTTAATGTCATGATACCAGTTGCTCAGTCCTTAAAGGACTGAGCAACTGGTATCATGGTTTCCTCTGCTTGTCAAGTAGAGAAATTTAACCCCGGATCCTAATGACTATTCACAGGGAGTCCTATCGGGATGTCCGTTACGGACATCCCGATAGGACTCCCTACACTCCACTTTGTCAAGCCTTAAACAACATTGCTGAAGCCATTCCCTTCTGGCATTTAGTGGACCCTATCAATAAAAAAACCCCTGCCCGTTTCCGGACAGGGGCACTTCCAACCCATCTACCCTAGCTTGATCCCCGTATTACGGATGAAGTTCTTTGCCTGGGTAACGACAGCCTGCTCTTGGCGTTCCGGTCTCATGACCGGACTGATCATTGCCTGGATGCTCTTGAGCAGTTCCTTCTGCTCCGGCTTCTCCAGCCAGGCCTTAACCTTTGTGGTGTATCCCTCCTTCTGCTGCTGATCCTGCATCTTCCGCAGTAGGAATTTGCGCTCCAGTTGCTCTCGAGGAAGCTGCTTCACGAAGTCCACCAGTCCGGGTTCGGATTTCATGAACGCCTCCAAGCGGACATTAATCTCTGGGTTGATTTTGAACTGCTTGAGCAGCTCTTCGTTCTTTTTCGGTGATGTGATGGCCATATGTCTCTCAGTTTTGGCGCACGGCGTTTAGATTCCCGTAGCCGTGCAAGTTGACGGGTAATCCTCAGGCCTTTCGCCCAAGGGCTTCCCCAGAAGGGGTCACCTTGATCTGCTGGACGACCGACTTGAGGAAACGCTGGGCGATTCTCCGGGGGTTCTGTTTCCGGATTTCGTCGTGAAGATGGTGCTGGAGCAGTTGGCTGACCGTGACCTTCGCCCCCGCCCGCTCCGATACGGAGACTGCCTCTTGAAATACCGCAAAACTCTCGGGATCCAGATTAACGGCGACAGTAGTAGGTTTGTTCATGGAGTTATGCTGTTGAGGAAAGAGGTATCCATCAGAACCAAGCGTCGTCGCCCCTCGAGCGCATTGAGTTCCCCAGTGAGTTCATCGTTGAGCTTCATCTCGGTAATGAGATCTCCCTGCGGATCCTCCGCCTCAGAAAACCCAACAGGCTTTTCTTCCGAAGGGTCCTGCTTCTTGGGAGTAGGAGACGCTAGGGGCTCAGCATCGAGTTGCTCCTTTAGATCCTTCACTTGATTTTCGAGGATCGGCACCTTGTCCGAATCCTTCTGAAGCGACTCGATCCGCTTCTTCATAGCTGCGTTCTGCTCTTCAAGTGCAGCTGCATAAGCCTTCTGTTGGGCATTACGCTGATCCCCATCCGTCTTGACGTAATAGGAAGGTGTCGGGTCTGAAACGGCCAGAGGGTAAGCATACGGGCCTCCCGGCCTGTAGTTCCAATCAGCAGACTGCTCCTTGCGGTAGAGCGTATGCCGCTCGTGCAAATCGTCTGGGAAATCTGGATCGCTGTAGCGACCTGTGGGATAGGACTTCACAACTTCAGGAGTTCGAACTCTCGAAAGAGTGCTCTGCGGAACGCTGGTTCCAGTAACGGCGGGGTAGTTCTCAGGCTTCACGGTCTTGTGGGTGGCGCATCCCGAGAGAAGGCCGAGTAAGAGAACAGAGATCAGTTTTTTCATTTGGTAGATGGGTTGGAGGCGAGTCCCCGAGCGGCCTTGTCGAGATCGACCGTCTGGGTGACGTAGAGGTAGAAGAGCGTCCCGCCCGGAACGCGGATGTAGTAGGGGTTCTTCTGGAGCCCATCCAAGAGCCGCTGGGCATAGAGCTGTCCTCCGGCTTGGATGCCTGCCGAGAGGGCCTGCGTCATTCCTCCTCCCTGAAGCTGAGTGGCTCCACCCGTCAGCGGGGAAATAATATTGGTCACACCAGGGAATGCTCCCGCTCCTGCGGAAACCACCGAAGCCAGGATTGCCTTTGCCTCTGCATACTTATCTGAGGCGATCTGATAGCCCCGTAGTCCGGCCGATCCATCGGTATCCTTCCAGCTCCCTGGATCATTCCCATCAGGGGCATAGTCGAGCACCGTCCCGGAAAGAGGCAGTTGCTTGCCGTTTTGGAAAACCAGCATCCATTGATGCTCTGAACCGACCCGATCCCTGGCTGCGCTAGTCTTGGCAACTCCATGAACCTCAGTGCTTGCAGGGATGATGAGTCGTCCATCCCTCCAGACATCTTCGGTCACGAGCCCGATGATCGGGGTCTCCAGATTGCTCGAATCGACCGTATTGACTAACTCGCACTTTAGCAGCCGTCCGTAGGGTAGGTAGTTCTCACTGAGGGAGTTTTCCTTCATGGCAAAGATCGCCTGAGGAATGGGAGGAGGAGTCTTGACTGCAACTGGCCTCCCTTCGGACATCATCGGGGTTGGTGTCGGTGTGGGCGTAGGCCTCATCGGTTTGATATCGGGAATCCCCTCATCGATCGTGAATCCCTTGGCCGTGGTGGCTTGAGATGGAACTGGAGGTATCACTTTCGTGGGTGTCCCACCTCCTCGGTGCATCAGCACAAAGGCCAGTACAACTGCACCGGCAAAAAGGAAGAGAATCAGCCGGCCGGTCGGCTTGTTCAGTAGCTCTGTCTTAAAATCGCGAAGGTTCATCGCACGACGTTCTTGTTGGAGCTTTCACCGGCAGTCCTGGCTCCCTGTCGTGGTTCCGCCCTCACCACGAGGACATTCCACTTGTTCTCAGGTGCGAGGTGATTGCGTCCTCCCTGCCCGTTCCCCGTAATTGCAAAGAAGGCTGGCGTCACCGACTTCGGCGGCATGACTCCGGAGGCATCAGTAAGAGACTCCGTATAGATCCGCTCGTCCAAGCGGACGGCTAGATCCTGTGGCTTGTAGTAGATCGCCTGGTCGGTTTCATTCACCAACTCCAGACGGAAGATGAGCGTGTCCTCTTCCTCAAACCTCCAGACATCAAGGATGCGAACGCTGAAATCCTTGTAGTAATTGGTGATCCTCGGAGCCGCATGCAGGACTCCGGCCAAGGCATCCCGATCTGCCTTCAGAAGCAGTGGATAAGCCTTGGCTTTGTCCATCAGCGAAAGGACTCGCTCGGGCACGACATTGATTCTTCCCTCCTTACCACTCCGTTCCTCCTGGTAGAGGGTCACGTTGTAGAAGGGATGATCCGAAGCCGTCAGGTGGAATACATAAGCCTTCCGGTTGAAGATCACGGTCAGGTGATCTTCCGCATCCTTCTTCAGCGCCCGGATCGTGAAATAGAAGTTCCCTGGAGTGAACGAGATCAGGAACCCGGCATTCTCCTGATCCTGCACGGCCACCGACTTGGCAAAGAGGCCCGTGATTTCCGAGGGGAACATGACAGTCGTCGTTCCCGTCTTCGAGGCCACCGGGATGTCGTAAATGACGAACTCATCGAGCGGCTTCTGAACGATGGATCCGGCGTGGGCGATTGCGCTGAAAAGCAGCGCAGCGGCGATAACATGGGGCTTCATACCCGCAACATTTTCAGAATGTTTTGATGCTGATGCTCTCGATTGGGAGCAACTGTATGTATGCCTACAGGGGGTGCTCCTCGTACTTGAAGTCCTGCACGACAAGGGGAAGACGCCCGTTCCCCATGAGATCGGGGTTGCGAACGAAGAAGAAGGTGATCTTGAATTTCGCCACCTCTCGGAACTCGATCTTGTTCAGCGTCCCGGTGCGGACGAGGTTGCCCTCCGCCTCGACATCGACAGCCTCATACGAGACTCCAGCCCCGTCCTTCATCTTTCGGGTATCGAGGATGTCGAGTTTCCCAACTTCCACCTTCTGGTGGATCTCCTTCTCTTTGAACTCAGGGTTCTGCTTCTTGTAGAGGGCGGCTGCTTTCTTGCGGGCCGGCTCCTCTAGATACATCCGCTTCATAAGATCAGGAAGATCCGGGCCAATCGGGTTACGCTGAAGCAGGGCCAGACAGGCAAGGCGAACATGGTAAGCCTGAAGCCCGGCTGCCTCTTCAAATCCCAGAAGAGGCGAATAGATCAAGGTCCCTCCCTGATCGAGGATGACGACCTTCTCCTTCTGTTTCATCGCCTTGATGGTCAGGTAGGGAGAGGTGACGGCCAAAGCCCCGCAGATGAGAGCAATCGCCATCCAGACCCTGGCGGCGACGATGTTGTTGGTAATGGAGGTAACGGCAGTGAGTTTCATGAGTTGGTATTGTCGGGTTTGGATGAAGAGGAATTAGAGGGTTTTGCCTTCGCGGGATGGGCGTTAAAAGCTGCCTGCGCGGCATGAGGGGTAGAGAGGCTCCCCTTGTGATGAGAAATCGTCCCCTTGGATTGATCGGTGACGGAGAAGGACTCGGGTGAGGTCTGCTGGGCCACCATGGCGGGATTGGCCGGATTGATGATCACGCCCCCATCCTCCTCAGGCGGAGGGGGCACGGATCCCCCGGGACCTGAGGAACCGGCACTTCCAGCCAGGTCATTGCTGATTCGTGCGCCGGAGCTCGCGGCACTTGCCGCACCTGCGGCTGCTTTACCCGATGCCACAGCTGCCTGTGCTGCAGCCGATCCTCCAAAGGTCGCTGCCGCTCCTGCTACTGTTGCCCCCGCTCCTGCCACAAATCCCACCGCCTGAAGCGTGTTGCTGATCCCGGCACTGAAAGCCGAGGTCGTGCCACTGGCACCCTTCATGATGGCCCCGGCCACGAAGGGAACCGAGAGGTAGAAGAAGAGCGTCACGATCGACGCGAAGGCCATGATGAAGGGGAACAGAAGCCAGTTCTGGACGACGATCGCGTTCTGGGCCACCTGGACGATTCCGCCAGCAGTGATCGGGGCGAAGAGCAGATCGCTGATCGCCACGATCACGATGTCGACAAGACAGATCCCCAGATACCAGAGCATCACGGTGAAGGAGGTCACCGCGAACTGGATCCCGAAGGACTGGGTCGGTGAGAAAAACAGGAACCCCAGAAGCAAGGGCGATACAGCAATCAGTCCGGCAATGGCGAACTGCTGAAAGAAATTCAGCACGATCATCATGAAGCGCCCGATGCCCTGAAAGAAGTACCCCACGGCTGCGGGGACGATCTTCCCGAGATCGGTCCAGGAATCCGAAGGCTGGTTCTCGATCCTGGAGGTCAGGAGCTGGATGAACTTCGCATCTTGGGAATTGGTGAATTTCTGGCGCATCTCCTGAAACGCCTCCATCCCCTTGTTCATAATGGTCGGATACCCAGCGATCAGGGCCACGATGATCGTCACCTTCAGGATCACGCCAAGGATCGCCTTTGCATCCGATCCGGCCTTCCAGCCCATTTCCCCGATCCCCAGAATGCAGAGTACAAAGGCAAAAGGCATGAGGTAGATCCGGATCTGATTGGCCGAATCAAACAGATTGGCGAGGGCCGGCATCATGAATCAAAAGCCCGGAGGCATGTCGCTCTGAGAGCCGGACTTTGCAGCTTTAGCTTCGGCATCTGATCCCATCTGGGCACTCTCCCGATTGCGTGCCCGTGAGATTTCCTCGGCGGCAATCGCCTCGGTTGCCGCCCGGTTCTCGTTGAGCATGTGGAGCAGCTTCACCTGGTGCTCCGCTCCATCCATGATCCCGTCGAGATCCTTAAGAGAGGTCTGAGCCGTGGTGAGTGACCCCTGGAGCTTCTGGACCTCGGCATCGTCCTGAGCGTTCTTGAGCTGATCGTTTAAGGCGGCGATCTGAGTATTGAGCTCCTTCCGCTTCGACTGCGCCTGCTGGAGCATCTCTTGAAAGTTCGAGTAGGCATTCTCAACCGCCCGGAACTGCTTGAGAGGATCTCCCTCATCCCGGAAGGAAGCCGTCCCCTCGAAGGGTGTCTGGATGTTTCGATACGCATTGAGATCAATCGGCCGGTACATCTGCTGAATGGCCACCGACTGCTTGGCCCCCTGCTGCGTGATCTTGGAAAGGTCGCTCAGCGTGTCGGTGATCCCCGAATTCCTCAGATACGAGGAAAAGAGCCCGCTCTGGATCATCCCCGAGATGGCCGCAGGATTACCGATGGCCTGCTTCACCTGCTGGGCCACTTCCAGCTGGCTCTTCACCGTATCGAGGGTCTGAGCGAGGCTGGAAAGCTGCTGAGCCCATTGGGTTTGCTCCCAGGCGTACTTCAGCTGGTCGAAGGCATTTTTTGCCATGGTCGCCTGCTCCACCACAGGATCGCTCACTACCCTCTGCCCAGGTGCAGGGACAGACACCACCAACAACAAAAGAAGAGGTAGGTACTTCTTCATGGCATCAGTTCACGATGGGGATCCCGATCTCATAGGGAACCCTTTTCACCTTGGCGTCGGGATCCGGGGGGATCGTTAGCTTGTAGATTGAGAGATGCTTCTCCGGGTTCTTTCCCGGCTTTTGCAGGCTCTGCTCGATCCAGTACTGGCGCTTCACCGCATCGGCGGCGCCTCTTTCGTAGCCTTTCTGGAACTGGGATCTTCCGGCACAGCCCGCCAGGGCGCAAAGGCCGATCAGAAGAATTGGTTGTTTCATTTGGGTTGGGATTGGGTGGTTTCGCGGAGGATGCCGTGCACGATGTCATCGTGACTACGGAGCTTTCTGCTACGCTCGTCGAAGTCCTGCCCCGTCGAGGAGGAGCAGAAGAGCATTTCGGGGGAGACCCGGTTATGAATCGTCCCGCACCGCGCCTGCTGGACATCAAGGTGGTAATAGGTGAGCGCGGCGTACTTGTTGTGATCTGGCAGATGCTCCGGCAGCGGATAGCGCGAGACTGCTTCCTTGGTCGCACCAGAGAGATCGATATCCCTGGCCACATCCTCGATGTCCCTGCGGTCGTTCATCCTGGTGAAGAAGAACTGCTTGGCGTTGCCGAAGACGATGGGACGGATCCCCGAGTTCTGGAACCGGCTGTACTGCTGCACGATCGAAATGATCCATGTGGAGAACTTGGAAAGCTGCGCATAGAACTCGCTCACGAGCTGCTCTCCTCCCGGCACGTCAAGTGTTCGGGCTACCTCCTCAAAGATCACCCGCTTACGAGCCCCCCTGGGGAGCGTGATGATGTGCTGACGCCCATAGTTGGCGATCAGGAAGCCTGCCAGTTCCTTGAGTTGTTTGTTCGACTCAGGGATGTAGGTCAGATCGAAGTGGGCCACCCGTCCCGTCATCGAGAGAGTTGAGTGACCACAGAGCAACCTCTGCTCGTTCCACGGGGCAAGCAGGGTCGCCAGATGATTGATTTCATCCCGGTTATGCTCCGCAAAGGGAGCCACCAGCATCATCTGCTGGAGCATGTCGTGGGTCGGGTAGTCCGTCGGCCCGAAGAACGCGAAGGCCGTGTTACGAACATGTCGCTCCATGTCGTGGGAGTTGATGAAGTGCGACACTTCCTCAGCCTTGGGAGAACCCATAAGCTCCTGACGCTCCTCCTCGGACGCGGTGTGCTTCAGCTCCGTCCAGGCCTCCAGGAAGGTTGCCGAGAGCGGCATGTGGCGGGATTTGTATTCCAGGACCGCCATGGCGTGTCGTGCCACCTTGTCGAGGCGGGTTCCATCCTCGGCGATCCATTCATCGAAACGATCGGTGTAGAGCTGCTCGATGTACTGAGTGATCTGGGCCAGTCGCAGGTTCCTTCGATCCTCATCGGCTGGATTGCCCGCCATCTTGGCCACGAGTGCCGCAGCGGTCGTGATCTGGAGGTTCGTCAGTGGGGCTCCCTGCGTATCGAGATAGTTCAGACAGAGATCCCCATCGGGTTGGATGACGATCGGGGTACTACCCAAACCTTGAGCCTGCGTCCAGATCCCGTAGGAGAGTCCCTCCTCCACGATCAGGGTGAAGTCGTAGTAGGGATCTGTCTGCGACAGGAGATCGCACATGAAGGCCGACTTCCCCGCCCTTGTCATCCCGAGCAGCACCGCCAGCTGAGGAGTGCCCGAGATGAAGTTCCTTACCCCGACGAGATTCCTGTTCGATCCGTCGTAGAGCGCCTCTGCTCCTTCCAGATGCCCCGTGAAAGTCGAGGAGAAGGGAAGCATGTCAGCCAGCCATTCATCCAGTCCGCTATCGGCATGGTGTGTGTAGTTCCCCCAGAGCCATCCCGGCCAGGTCTGATACCAGATATTCTTGGTTGTGGCCGCCGAGGATAGGTTGCTCGTCCAGCATTGGGCATCCTCCATTTGGCCGAAGGCGGTTTCGATCTGTCGTGTCTTCGACACCAGCCCCTCCTCTGTTTCGTCCCAGACATGGACGACGTAGTCATAGAGGAAGGGAACCGTGTCTCCTTGGGCCAGATTGCGGATGCGCTCCTCCTTCACCTCCTTGGAGGTCAGTAGCGAATGCTTCCCCTCTGCTGCATAGTCTCCACGTACCCGTTCGAGGGCTTTCTCCGCCTTGTTGATCTCCCTACGGACGTTCTGGGGGTAAAGATTGACGGTGATGGCGTAGTCCAGGAAGGGAAGCGAGGTCAGCGCCCAGAAGATTCCCCGCCGGGTCCGCTGCGGTCGACGCTTCAGGATCACCAGGTTGTGATAGAAGCCGTCCGAGTAGAACCCGAAGTTCTTCCCCGCCTGCACCCCCTGGTGCCAGCAGTTCTGATGGATGGTTTCTTCCTCACGGAACTGCCCGATCGGGTCATAGCCATCCCGGTGCAGATAGGAGGGATTAAAGAAGGTCGCATACTGCCGGTAGAGATCCTCCGTCCCCATCGCTGTCACCCAGCAGCCATGCCCCTCGAAGAGCGAAGAGAGCACACGCCCATGCTGAGCAAAGGTCTCGTTATATTGGGCAAGGATCCTCTGGTAGTGCTCCTCCAGTCCCTTTCGAGATGGTGACGATGGTGGATCGGCATCGATCTTCTTGGATAAGAAGAGCAGGAGCTTTTCCCGGCGGAGCCCTCCCGACTGCATTGCCTTCCAGTACCGGTTGAATCTCTCGTTTCGAGTGATTGCGGCCCAGGAGTCCGAATCACACCGCGTATCGGTTATCTCCTTATAAGCGAGCAGTTCCTCCCGGTAATCGGAATCCACAGACCAGCGGATCTGGCAACGGGTCGACTCATCGAGCGAATGGAGAAACTGCCGGACTGACTCATAGAAGCTATCGAGGGTGTGATCGCTGGCATGTCGGAGATCCGGCGCCTCGATCATATACCCCTTGGAGATTGCCCCACGCCGATCCAGTTCGTTCCAGATCACCAGGTCTTGGGAGATCCAACCGTTAGGAGCCTGCATGGAGAAGTGGGTTGCGGGGTTGTTTGACCGGGGCCATCCACCCGTTACCGGAGAGGAGGGTTTCGAGCAGATCGGTGTCGAAGGACTTCGGCTTCCCTTGGCGCAGTCCGAAGATGTAGAGCGCCGTCACTACGAAAGGCAGAGAGCCGATTCCCACGCAGACAGCCGGGGGATGCTCGTGCGAGAGCATGAGCGCCAGCCCGAGGCCGATCATCCCACTTGCCAGCAGGAAGAGGATATTGATCCCTTCGATCCCCCAGATCTTGCCGTCGCTGTCATCACCCGCATGGGTGGGAATCACGCCCCGGCTCATTGCCCCACGCTGATAGTGGGCATGCCACCCGCATTGAAGAGCGCCTGCGCGATGAGCACGGATAGACCGAGGAGTAATCCTCCCACGATCGACATCTTGCCCATGTCGGCATTGCCACTGCGGACCTGCCATCCGCCATGGGCAATGACGATGACCGCGATGATGTAGAGGAACTTTGCGATAATCCCAAGTCCTTGGGATAAAGCGCCGTCGAGTGAACTGGATTGAGCGAGGATGAGATAATTCATAGGTTGGCACCCTAGGCATCCCTTCCCTCCCCGGTGCTCCCGATCGGGAGCAAATCCCCTCATGCAGTCAGGCCACTCCGTAGCGGGATGCCTTTGCAGTTCCGATGGCCTCGTACAGGCAACGGGATTTCCGGATCACTACCGGATAGAGATCGCCTACCTCTACTTTGAGCGCCCTAGCTAGGTAGATCATGTCCTCATCAGAGACCCAGACAAGACGCGCTTCGATCTTGGAAACTTTACCTCTGGAGGCTTCTTCCATGCCGAGAAGTTGGGCTTTAGTGGCCAGGTCATTCTGAGACCAACTGCGCTGATGACGGAGACGACGGACTTTGGGGCCGATGATATTGAGTGCTCTCATGCGGCGAGAGCAAACGCCACCCCGAGGCTTTCACGCTGTTTCGAAACCGCGCAGAGACCTTTAACTTGAGAGCAATCATGGAAAGTCCTTCTTTCCTTCACACGGGCGATAATGCCCGTTCTATTGAATCTGCTGCTCCCGGTTGGGAGCAATCTTTACAGGGGTATCAATGCTGCTTACTCGGAAAACTCACCCGCGTATCTATCTCATAAAGAAGTCTTTTGGAGATTCCTTCAATTCCCGGATAGACAAACGACTCATGGATTCCCAAATCGTAGAGCGATTGCCTGATTCGCTTCTTGGCACTGCTGGGAATGATGATTTTCTCAAATTTCATGATGTCTTTGCACCGGGCGTCCTCATCAAGGGGAACGTCATCCACATGAACAGTGAAGCATCCTCCCTGATTGACGATTCTGGAGGAAAGGTGCTTTGGAAAATGGATGAAGGGATTTTGCCATAATGTTTTGACCTTTGAGTAGATCGTACTTTCTGAATGACAATTGTTTGTGGACGGAAATCCCAATCCCCAAACACATCCGTCAATATCAGGCAACTCAGTCACGGCAAAATAAACCGCAATCATGAGATTCGAGGTCCAATCCAAAAGCCTGGTCGGAAGACCGTGATGCTGAGCAAGTGCCAGCCAGTCTTTCTCATCGTACAATTTTCCGGCCGCAAACGCCTCCGCTTCGCGCCTAAATCTTCCAATTAGGGAACTCTCCATTTCTTCCCATGAGGAGAAGGAATCAGTCTTCGCCTCATTGAGACGACATAGCTTAGGAACAAGCTGAAAATCTTTGTCGGCGTGCCCTCTGTAGAACCACTGCGCGACATGACACCTCTCTTGCTTAGATGTCCAATCGATGATTTCGGCCAATGAGTTAAAGGTTTCCATGAATGTGATTTTTTTGTTTTGGGAGATCTCACCCCATCCTTACAAAATATCCCGCAGCGCAATGGCATGGCCATCCCCCCTTTCCCTTGTGTGGCTTGAGGGTGGTATTCATCGTTCCACGACGGAACTCCTTTCCGCAACTGCCACATCGGATCACATAAATTGGTCCATGAGCCGTCCCACTGAAACTTCTTCGTGCAGCTGGCATACGCGGAGCAAATGGCGCTTTCGTCCCGAAGTGTGAAAGCTGAGGGATCTCCCTTGGATTCCCTCCTCCCAGTTCGATCTTGAAGACCGGCTTGAACGGAATTGTGGATACCTTGATCGATTGGATCCGATCGAGCCGATAAGTTCTTGTCTCCCTTCCCTCGGACTTCACTGCTACCAGCAGAATCTTCCCCTCCTGAGTCCTTCGTAGGGCATAGGGTTCTACCAGACGCATTGTCCCGTTGTAGCCCAGCTCCAAGCAGAGGTGATTGGCAGCAGCGAAGCGGATGCTCTCCACTGGAACACCTTGCCCCCAGACATAAACCATAGGTGGCGGGCTCCATGCCTCCTCTACACTCTCTCCCTGCGACTGAATTGTGGCCAGCGGAAGATCCCCCGTTTCCTGTGTCCCCTCTAGCCAATTGAAAAGATCAGCCAGCTCCCCCCAATAGGTCTCAAACGGAGGGAGCGCCTGCAATTGATGTGCCAGCATATTGCTCCACTCAGACACCAGAGCTTCCCGATGAGGGGACTGCTCGATCGCTGACAAAGAGGGCACCGGAACCCCCTTGGAAGCACACTTCTCATGCAGCACCTCGCGAATCAATCCAGCCTCCTTACGCAGATCCGTCCTTCGGTAGAGATTCACGATGTCATAGAGATCCCTAGGACGGGATCGCTCCCCCATTGCACGGATCTTCTCCGCAAAGACCTCCTCGAAGGAGTAGCACCTTACCTGCCCCGGTGCTGGCAACTCATCGGGAAAAGGATGATTGATGCTCCGGAGTACCGTCGGTCGAGCCACCTTCTCCGACGCGCTCAGATCCAAAATGATCTTGGAAACCATCGGAGCCATCCTCGGCCCCCGGTAATAAATCCTTCCCTCCGTGTAACGACCTGAGGGATGGGTTTTGAGCGATGGAGGAGTCCCTGAGAACTCAATTCCTGATGCCTCATGCACACGCTCCAGCACCTCCATGAGGATCGGCATCACCTCCTCTTCCCGAACAGGCCCTTCCGGCATGATCGTGAAATCCAAATCCTCCGAAAATCGATATGTCTCCAGATAGCATTTCTTCAGGCAGGTCCCTCCCTTAAAGACCCACTTATCCCCGAGCGTTGCATCCGACCCAATACCCCAGAGCAGCCAACTGAGTACATAATCCTTCTCCACCACATCCTCGCGTAGCCCCCACTCCCTGACCCGATCCTGGATGTCCAGACGGGTGATCATGATGGTTCCTCCATCGGAGTGATGGTCGCATTGATCCGGAGATTCCAGCGCTTGAGGATACGCCCCTCATCTCCCCCATCGGGATCCAGATTGCTGATCCCCTTACTCAGATTCCCCAGACACGTCACCACCGCCTCACCTTCATCCAGCTTCAGCGTTTCGAGCAGATACCCGAGACGCTTCAAGACCGTCCTATTCCCTAGCTTTAGAGCATATTCCAAGAGCTGAGGGGCATTCTTGTGGGATCCATTCCAGTAATGCACCAGACAGTCTCCCACAGCACGAATGCCCCCTCCCATACTCGGACAGTCCAGTAGATCCACTATCGTTCTAGATGGATCACTCACCAGCACCTGGGACTGAGACCTCCAGACCTTCTTCAGTCCGAAGAAGGCTTTCTCCTGCCTCACATGGAGCAGGTACTTGGTATCCTGAATCATCACCTCCCGATACCTGACTCGCCTCCCAGTCACCACGATCAGATCCCTGAAAAGCTGCTCAGTTAGCCCCCAGTGCTCACAGGCCGTCCATCCACCGAAATAACACGGGGAAAAAGCATGATCGGCTACTAGCCAGGGATCCTCCCTGATCTCGGCAGGATTAGTCGCCCCCATGGGAACGGTCCTGTAGGCATCCCTCCTCAACCGGGTCAGCCAGCCCTGAGCCGCAAACCGAGCCAACAAACGCCTCACTGGAAGCAAGGGCATTTCCAGAACCCCTGACGCCTCCACGACAGAGAAAGGGGCCTGGAACTTCCGATTCAGAAGATCCAGCTTCGTCAGGTTCTCGGCTTTGATTCCTTTTCTCCTCATTGCAGGAATATTGTAAGCGAAGATAGGTTGATTTGCAATGGCCTTGTTTCGCTCGTGATATACCACACAGGAGGCGATATCGAAGGTAACGGAAGTGCCAGCCCATAGGCGATGGGAGGATTACTGGCCCTGGGATGCACACGGCCGCTCTTGCCGAAATGGAGAAGCTATCTGCTCCCGTTTGGGAGCAATAAACCGTTATAGGTTTACGGGCATATTTTTTTTGATATTGAACTAAAGATGTCTAGATAGTGCTCGAAGAATGGTTTGATTGTGGAATTTTTCTCAAACAGGCGATTTGATTCAATCAGAAGAAGTTTTCCAGTAGAGAAGCCCTGAGGTAGAGCATTCTGTTTACCTAAACCTAAATGCCTTTTTGAAAGCTCGATAAATGCTGATCTGCATTTTGATGAATTGTGAGCAATTCTATTACGTATAGTTATTGCATCTTTTAAACGGTCGATCTCAATTTGAGAGAGCTTTGTAAATGGGCGTCCAGATTCAAAAAATATTCTGGCTAGTGATTCAACCTCATTCCAGTTGTTCCAACCTAGATGATTTCTTTTCTGACTATATTTATCATTAAGACTCAATAGCTGGTAAGCATGAAGAATATCTTTTGCGGCCGATATTCTTGATACAGGCTTATATTTTTTTGGTGAAGATGCTCCTGCAATATACCTTACAAATACTGATTCAATATAATCTTCCCATGCAGTTACAATTTGAAGAAAAGCAAGAGAGATAATTGCTCTTGCTTGTGCCGGATGCAAAATATCTGATCCTTGAAATGTCTCCCATGTAGGATTTGAGTATGGCTTTACAGCGGCATAAAGATTCCCTGATGATTCAAGAGTTTTTTCATATCGAGATACAACAGAGGCAAGCGCTGGTTTCCTTGCCATACTCAAGCCCTTCGCCACTTGTCTGGGTGGCCTCCGTCCGTATTGCGGACACGTTCAATATGGGGTTTTGCTCCGGGAGCAATTTCCCGAGCTCGAGCTATTGCTTCAGCTTGAGTCGATTCAACAGCACTGGCTCGCTGTGAACCAGCACGCCGGACTGCATAATCTCCTTGATCTCGTCTTTCGACATAGATTTTCTGCGATTTCATGGTTTGTTCTGGGGTTGGGGTTGACTGGAATCTGGGGGAAGTGATTCCTGGGGCATATTTGACTCCTTCAGATTATCAAAGCAAGGGGAAAGAGAAAGAGGAGAGGATTCGTTCACGGTCCACGCCAGATCTCGAGTTTTTACTCTTTTCTCAAACCTTGCCCAGGATCGGAAGCTGGTAGAGATCATGCCTGCACCCACAATAAGGAGTGAATGGTCTCCATGATAGTGGACTTCAGAGTCTTTTCTATCTTCCAATGCTTAGAGTAGAAGTAACAAAAGGCGTTAAAACTAGGGACTGACCCCTTTTCCCGATATATTTTATTCCTACCCGTAGGTACTGGAAATATTTGCCAAAACGAGATTTACAGAGTCGCTAATCTCTAATTCTCCATCTTTTTTATTGTGTGATATGCACAGGGGGCAAATGTACCAGTTTTGATCACCATTCTTCTGAATATGAGCTCCTATCAAATCAATTCTACTGCAGCCCAGAACTGAGCAAAAATATGCGCCTTGTCCGCTAAATCGCCTCCAATGATCTAACCAGCTTCCACAGCTGCATTTATTTTCCGCTGTTCCATTGATATTTTTAATCTTCATGGTTTGTTCTGGGGGTGCGGTTGACTGGGATCAGAGTGCAGTGATTCCAAGGCTCTGCGTGAATCTTTTAGCCGGCATGCAAGAGAAATGAAGGAGAGGGAGCGCCCATCTAGAGAAAGAAAAAGCGCCCCCTTGGAGTCTTTTTTGAATACTTATATTAGCCGAAGCAATATGTTGGAGGTAATGACAACTGGTTTATGCCCTAGCGGCAGGAAGCTCTTTACCACGGAGGTATTGTCTGAGGTTAAGCATCCAGCAATCGTCCTCTTCAGAATCTTGCTCTGTTGCCAGAGAGTTTCTAGAACACTAGCGTAGTCTGCAACAGAACTAACTGCACGAAAATAAAGACCCCCTCCGCAAGCAGCGGGGTATTGGCTGAAGATTCTGTATTTGATCGTACGCCCCAAGGGGCGGGGAATATGACCCGCATGAGATTCAACCGCATTCTTATGATTCAGAATCAACATTAGAAACAAGAAGGCACAATAGGGTTATCTGCACTGTTGATTCACAGCCAATTAGCGAGGTGAGATTTCTGAAATAATCAGAGTTCGGGTTTCATTACTGATCTCAGGAGCCTCTAAAATCGTCTTGATGGGACTGACATCGCCACAGAAGTAGGACTCAACATAAGCCTTCACATACGCCAAGCAGGACTCTTTGCAATGAAGCAGAGCGCTTTGTTCCCGCAGTCTTTCAATCTTCGCATTGTTTGTGACCTGACCCCAAAGTTGGGACACATCAAAACTGAAGTTCGGATGGTATTGGTTGGTTGATGTTGTGGATTGTTGTTGGGTGGATTGCAACCCTGGGC
>JAPJNA010000001.1 GCA_026461395.1 Chthoniobacterales bacterium
GGTGATAGTGGCGGTGGAGGCTCCAGCGGAGACTGGTAATCATGATGTCAAACTCCCTACATCATCGAAAATGGGAGGAGCGCCGACATCTCATTGGTGGGATGATCCTGCTCAGCCTCCTCTTTTTCGGTTATTACCTGCCGGTGTGTGTCACCATGCTCCTGATGATCGCCGTGGTCTGGATGGCGTTGATCTCTTTCGTCGGCTGGACACGAACCACATCCCTTTTTCTGATCAGTTTTCTGATCCCGATGATCATTCTCTCGATCCGTAATATCTGGGGAATAGACATGCTACCCTGGGGTGAATCGATCGAGATCGCCCTCCAGGCGAGTGCTCTCTGTATGATGGTCTATGGTGCCATAGTCTGGGTCCTCAAGATTCTCAAATCGAAGAGGGCTGGATTCGACGAGGTGATCGGCGCCTGCAATCTCTATGTCTGGATCGCCACCATCTACGCTTGCTTTTACACCTTCATTTCTAGAATGAATCCGTCGGCTTTTCATCTTCAGGATCTTCAGACCCAGTTGGCAAAGGGTCTCAATGCCGCCCCATTTAAACAGACTTTTAACGAGCTATATTATTTCAGTTTCGTCACCCAGACGACCCTTGGTTACGGGGACATTGTCCCATTCTCTCATCCGGCCCGGGCGTTTGCTATCTCCCAGGCGATCATTGGCCAGTTCTATGTGGCTGTTGTGTTGACCTATATCCTCAATCTCTGGATTCGGGACTTGGCACATCAGCCTGACAAAAAGATCACTCAATCCGAAAACTTATCCGCGGTTCATGATGAGCAGACTAGGATAGATTGATCTCCTGTTTTCTCCAAGAAGACTTGGAATGCCGCCCTCGCTTCTGTAATGATTCAGCCTTTCCCCATTAATAAAAACTCATGACCAAAATCCCCGCACCTTACAAGCAGACCGGCCCGAATCCTTGGCACGATGTGTCTGCTGGAGATAAGTCCGCAGAGGGCATCGTGCAGTGCATCATCGAGATCCCGATGGGTAGCTCCAACAAGTATGAAATGGACAAGGAGAGCGGGATGTTGTGCTTGGATCGGGTGCTCTATTCAGCCGTCTATTACCCCGCTAACTACGGGTTCATCCCTCAGACCCTAGCCGATGACGGTGATCCGCTCGACATCCTCGTTCTTGGTGGTGGTCCCGTGTATCCCTTGACCTTGGTAAAGGCTCGCGCCATCGGCATCATGATCATGAAGGATCAGGATGAACTGGATCACAAGGTGATCGCGGTTCCCGTGGGTGATCCCGAGTACCACAATTGCAAAGATGTGCATGATCTTCCGCCGCACCGGCTTGCCGTGTTGAAGCGTTTCTTCGAGGATTACAAGATCCTTGAGAAGAAGACGGTCGTTGTGGATGACATACTCCCCGCAAAAGAGGCTCTTCCCGTCATTGCCGAGTCCCTTGCGACGTATGCGAAGTGGAGATCAGGGGAGCAGGTGATTCTCAACCAGCATTAGTAAAATGAGGGCTGGTATGAACCAGTCACATTTTCAGGGAATTGGTGATGGGTAACAGGTGATCGGGATTCTTGCCGAGAGCGAAGACGGCTCTCTACTTCCTGTATGCTGCATCATAGGACGTATTAAGGAAAATCGCCTAGTATCAGTTATCAACATCGTCGGGGATTTAACCCCATCACCTATTTCCTAGTACCTATTCCTAGCGCCTTTCGGGCGCCTACCGGTCGCACTCGCCGAAGACCATGTCGATTGATCCGAGGATCGTGACGACATCGCCAACCATATGGCCGGGAAGTAGCTTCGAGACGATGCTCAGATTGACAAAGGAAGGGGCTCGGATGTGAAGGCGGTTGGGAACGCCTCCACCGAGGCTGTGAATATAGAATCCGAGTTCTCCCTTCGGGTTCTCGCAGCTTGAGTAGACCTCGCCGGCGGGCGCATCGATTCCCTCTGTGGTGATGATGAAGTGATGGATGAGTTGTTCCATTTCCTTGAGGACCTCTTCCTTGGGGGGGAGGGTGCTCTTGCCGTCCACCACGTTGATGGGGCCTTCGGGAATCGTATCGATCGCCTGACGGAGGATGCTTAAGCTCTGGCGCATCTCTTCGACGCGGACTAGGTAGCGGTCATAGCAATCGCCGACTGTGCCAATGGGAATGTCGAAGTCATACTTCTCGTAGTCGAGATACGGATGAGCCTTACGAACATCGTAGTCGACACCGGAACCGCGGAGCATCGGGCCCGTGAGGCCGTAAGCGATGGCATCCTCCTTGGAGATGATGCCAACGTTGCGAGTGCGATCGATGAAGATAGGATTGCGTGTCAAGAGATTGGAGATCTCGTTAAGTGCGATCGGGAAGGAATCAAGAAATTCCCTGAGAAGCGATGGGAACTTCTCAGGCAGATCGCGCACTTGGCCTCCGACACGAGTGTAGCTGGTGGTGAATCGGGCACCTGTGAGAAGCTCGCAGAGATTGTAGATCTTTTCCCGCTCCGTGAAGGTGTAGAGGAAGACGGTGATGGCTCCGATATCCATGGAGCTGGCACCAAGGCCGAGCAGATGGGCGGAGATGCGGGCCAGCTCGCAGCAGATAACACGGATGGCCTTGCCACGAGGAGGTAGCTCCCAGCCCATGAGCTTTTCGACTGCTAGGGCGTAGGCGACGTTGTTAGCAAGGGGGGCTAGGTAATCAAGTCGGTCCGTGTAAGGAACAAACTGGTTGTACTGCATGTTCTCGGCGATCTTCTCGTCGCCGCGGTGCAGGTAGCCGACCTCAGGCGTCGCCTTGGTGATCAGCTCGCCGTCGAGATCAAGGACAATGCGGAACACTCCATGCGTGGAGGGGTGTGAAGGACCGAAGTTCAGTGACATCGTTTCCCCCAGCAGTTCACTGGCTGGGAGATGAGCTCCATGCTCCTGAATGGCTTGTTGGGTTCGACCCAGTGCGTCTGGTGCTTCGTAGATGGTGCTCGTGCTCACGGGGCTAGATTAAAGACGATGCAGGGACTGCTTTCCAGCTCTCTTTGGGCGATTTTTGCGACTCCAGAGATTATTTCGATTTTTCGGTGGAGACCGGGGGTCGAGGGATCGAGGAAAGGGAGGGAGACTTCATGAAGTTAGCGATAGAATCCCAATGTTGAGCGTATTTCGAGCCGATCGGCAGGATGTGGCCTGCCTGCTCAATGAACAGTATTCTGGAGTCAGTTATCTGCGAGGCCAGTCTGATCTGAGCGGGATAAGGGGAACAGCTGTTGTGCTCTCCGACAAGCAGGAGAGTGGGGGCTCGTATGGAATCCTTGGCGATGAAGGGGATGTCCTTGAGTTGGGCATTGTCGTTGAGAATCCCAGGTTCACGCGGCAAGAGGGGGGTGATGCTCCGGACCAGTTCACTGAGAAAGGATCGCTGGTCTGGGGAGAGCATGGCCTTGGAGGCAAGGGCGTCACATCCACTAGGTTTGAGTGATGATCCGATTTTCATCATTTCGGCAAAGACCTGCGAGGGATTGATCTTGAGATGGAGCATTAGGAGCCAGCATCCGAAGTCCCCGGTCAGATCATGGAAGAGCTGGTACCCGATGGAGGCAATCGGAGGCCCTTTGAGACTCTCCGCGATGGGTGATAGCAAGACCAGGGAGCCTACCTTCTCTGGGTGACGGACTGCCAGTTGGAGGGCGCAAGGTGAGCCTTCCGAGACACCAAGCACGGCACAACGGCGGACTTTGAGTCCTTGAAGGAGCGCGTCAATGGCATCCGCCTGATCCTCTGCAGTCAGCCCCGTGAGCAACGGCGTGCGCAGGTAACCGGGCCGAGAGATTGAAATGATGCGGAAGCCGCGCTTGGCTAGTTCTTTGCCATAGGCCAAACCCTGATCATAGCCGCCGGGAGATCCGTGGATCACGAGCGCCGCTGGGCCAGTACCCCGATCAGCAAACTCCATTTCGCCCTGGGGTAGGAGCATTAGGCCGCTGCCTGCTTCGAGGTTAGCGAGACGCATCTTCTTCCACTGAGTGAAGAATCCTGCCGCGCCCAGAAGCAGTAGAGAGATCACCACCCATGTGATGATCAGCTGGAAGCCTGATCTTTTCCTCCGAGGGTGACGGGAGTGCATGTGCAGCTGGGGAACTGTGGAAGCGTGATTCTCGAGAGAAGTAGGGGCACCTGGATTTGAACCAGGGACCAACCAGTTATGAGCCGGCTGCTCTAACCGCTGAGCTATACCCCCCTGTGAAAGTGAAAGATTAAAAAGAGACGAAAGAGTATCTACAATCTATCCCCGATCGTTGTCGCAGGTCATCCTCAAAATACCCACTTCTGCTTAGTTTGGGATTCGCAGTCTTAGGATCAGGGTGCCGTGGAATAGTTTTTCGCCTCTGGGGGAGTCACGCACTGGATGGTGACACGACTGATTTTTCCGCCGCGCCAGAGAGTTATGGGGACGCTCTCTCCAGCCCTCAGATAGAATGAGGCTTCAAGCAACGTGTCCGGCTGCGTGATCCGCCTGTTGCCAAGCGCTAGAATCATGTCTCCGGATTGCAATCCCGAAGCTTCGGCGGGGCTGCCCGGTTCCACGGAAGCGATCCGTGTGCTGGAGCTTTCCTCCGGGACGGCGGCTTCCTCCACCACCGCGCCGACCCATCCTTGGTGGAGTTGGCCGAAGCGGAGAAGATCCAAATGGAGTTTTTCTATTACTCCCGAAGGCAGGATTCGGCAATCTCCGGCCTGTGAGTTGCCGGCAAGGACCATTCCTAGTAGGTGCCCGTCAAAATCAAAGACGGGGGATCCAGCCTCACCTTCCGTGAGAGGGATTTTGGCAATGTGTTGAGGTACGCGGAAGAAGCAGTCCCCCTCGTGGCTTTTTGTTCCAGTGATCATGCCGACGGAGAGGGATGGATCTTCCTCCCTAGGACACCCGATAGCGATTGCTGGGGTGAAAGGTTGCGGCGTGGGGTTGGCTCGGGGGGAAAGGAAGTTTTCGCCGGAGTGGGGCATCTCTCCGATCAGTTTGAGAAAAGCGGTTCCGCTTCCTTCATCGAGCGCCAGGATTTTGCAGGGATATTCCTTTCCACCCTTCACAATCACGATGGAGTCCGATCTCTTGACTAGATCGCCCACCGTGCAGATCGTGCCGGTCGGATCGACGAAGAAACCAGTTCCATTGAGTTCACCGCTGGCATCAGAACCGCGTACTCTGACGACCGCTCCTGTGCGGTGGATGCTTGCGCTGCTGATCGCCGAGGCAGCTCTGGATGAGAGAGAAGGCGTTCCGGTTGACGTCCCTTTTAACTCTCCCGTTGCGCTAGGTATGGAAGCGATGATTGATGAGGCGGAGAATGCAGTAAGGGAAAATGTGAGAAGGAGCAGCCGCAACGTCGGCATCAGCAGCCTCTTCAGGTAGGCTGATGCTAAGGCCCGATGAAAGGCCTGATCAGAAACTGAGCGGCGATTCATGGTTCGCCGGGCGGGCTTGTAACAGGTAAGAGGGAGGGAAGAGCATGGAACCGCCCTGAGGTTTGCTGGAGGTGGGCATCTCCACCCTGAGCGAGACGGGCTGCATATTCTGTACGTTCTGAATAGTCACCGGCACTTGGGAATAGGGCATGGTTGGAGTGTAGGAAACGGAATGAACGCGGGGAGTCTCCTGCCTTGGTGTTTCACGGATGATGGCAATGCTGGCGATCACCGCGACCGCGGCCGCACCGGCGAAGGCCATAGCTGGCACCCTCAATTCGGAAAACAGGCCAGAGAGTCGCTCTAGAAGGAGGGTGGAGAGGGAGGGATTGAGAAGTTCGGCCCGTTGCCGTCTATGAAACTCACGCAGAAAATCCTCATAGTACCCCTCGGGCGGCTGTTCGTAGCGCTTGAGCTTGATGACCTTGTGCATGGGTTCGTGGCTCATAGAGTATCCTTTCGGGGCAGTGGTGCGTTATTAGTTCTTCTTAAACTCATGGAGGGAGTTTTGCAACTGGCGGTGGGCGTAAAAGAGCCGGGAACGGACTGTTCCCTCTGAGATCTTGAGGATTTTGGCGATTTCTGCATGGGGTACTCCTTGGATATCAAACATGGTCACGACGATTCTATGGTCATGAGACAGCTTTTGCATGGCAGCGTTCAATTTTTTTTGCAGTTCATGGATTGAAACCTCCTTGGTCGGGTCTCCCTTACTTGTTGCCGCGATGAAATCCGGGTCATTTTCGATGTTGCTGTCGGGATCGTTCAGGCTGGGGTGCTGTCGGCGGTTGCGCTTCTTGAGAAAGTTGATTGTCATGTTGACAGCGATCGAGTGCATCCAGGTGTAGAAGCTTGAGTTGCCACGGAAGTTCGCCATCGAGCGATAGGCCTTTGAAAAAATATCCTGCAGCAGATCGTTCGTGTCCTCGTGATTGGATGTCATGTGATAGACGAGCCCGTAGAGCCGTGGCGTGTATTTGACTATCAGTTCGTCGAACGCTCCAGGGTCACCCCCCTGGGTGCGCGCGACCAATTCCTTGTCATTGTTGAGGGGAGTATCTAAGTCGGCGGTCATGGGAGCACTCTTCACTTAACAGGAGCTGGGAAATCGTGGAAACGCTTTCCGAGGAAATTTTGGATATTCAGGATCGGCCCGTTTTTTTTCTCTTTACCACGTTTCCGCTTTGAAACTGACATGGATTTTCCCTACAACACTTATTCCATGACCAGTCCGGCCACCCCATCGAAAGCGGCGAAGAAATCCTGTGGTTGCTGCATTCCTCTTTTATCCAGTCCGATCGGACGCAAGTGGATCGTGGCCATCACTGGTATAGTTCTGATTCTCTTTGTGATCGGCCATCTCTTGGGCAACCTCTCGATCTTCGTCGGCCCTGATGCGATGAATTCCTACGCGGCCTTCCTCAAGAGTACCGGCGAGCTTCTCTGGGTTGTCCGTATCGTTTTGCTGACCTGCGTCGTGCTTCATATCTGGTTCACGATCACTCTCTGGCGTGAGAATCTTTCAGCACGTCCGCAGAAGTATGCGGTGAAGAACGATCTCGGCACCACGGTCTACGCGCGACTCATGAGGATCTCTGGTCTTACTGTTTTAGCCTTCGTCCTCTACCACCTTGCCCAGTTTACCTGGCAGGCCTTCAATCCGGAGTATAAGACCTGGATCGATGCCCAGGGACGCCATGATGTCTACCGCATGGTCGTGACCGCCTTCGAGTGCCCCTTGGTGAGCGGTTTCTACATCCTAGCAGTAGGATTGCTCGGCATGCACTTAAGCCATGGCATCGCCAGCCTCTTCCAGACCCTGGGGCTCACGACCGAGAAGCTACGTCCGGTTTTTGAAAGAGGAGGGTTGCTCATCGCTTGGATCATTTTCCTCGGCTTCGCCTCCATCCCCACGGCCGTCCTTCTTGGGTTAGTGAAGTGCTCCGCCAGCGTGCCCTCCTGCCCCTTCAGCCACTAATTTTCAGCCCTAACTTTCCCGACCATGATTCTTGATGCCAAAATCCCCGAAGGTCCTATTGAGAAGAAATGGACCTCGTTCAAGAACAACGCCAAGCTCATCAGCCCAGCCAACAAGCGTAAGTTCAAGGTTATCGTCGTCGGCACGGGATTAGCCGGTTCCTCGGCCTCCGCCACGCTAGCCGAGCTCGGCTATGAGGTGGAGACCTTCTGCTTCCACGACAGCCCTCGCCGCGCCCATTCCATCGCAGCGCAGGGTGGCATCAATGCCGCCAAGAATTACCAAAACGATGGTGACAGCGTCTGGCGCCTCTTCTACGACACAATCAAGGGAGGTGACTTCCGCGCCCGCGAGGCGAATGTCTACCGTCTTGCTGAAGTCAGCGGAACCATCATCGACCAGTGTGTCTCCCAGGGCGTTCCCTTTGCCCGTGAATACGGTGGAGAACTGACGAATCGTTCTTTCGGGGGAGCCCAAGTTTCCAGGACATTCTATGCTAAAGGCCAGACCGGCCAGCAGCTCTTGCTTGGGGCCTACTCTGCATTGAGTGCTCAGATCGGCCTTGGTCGAGTCAAGATGCATGAGAACTCCGAGATGCTCGACCTTGTCCTTGTGGATGGTCACGCAAAGGGAATCGTCACCCGTGATCTGGTCACCGGTGAAATCAAGACCCATGCCGCCGACACAGTTCTCCTCTGCACCGGTGGATACAGCAATGTCTACTACCTCTCGACGAATGCGCGCGGGTCGAATGTCACCGCCACCTGGCGTGCCTACAAGCGCGGTGCGGCCTTTGCCAATCCCTGCTACACCCAGATCCACCCCACCTGCATCCCCGTCGCCGGTGAGTATCAGTCGAAGCTGACCCTCATGTCCGAGTCCCTCCGCAACGACGGACGCGTCTGGGTTCCAAAGGCCAAGGGTGATACCCGTAATCCACGTGACATTCCTGAAGGGGAGCGCGACTACTACCTTGAGAGGAAGTACCCGAGCTATGGAAACCTCGCCCCCCGCGACATTGCCTCCCGCAGTGCAAAAGAGGTATGCGATGAGGGGCGTGGTGTCGGTCCAGGTGGGCTCGGTGTCTACCTCGACTTCTCAGCAGCCATCGCCCGTCTCGGTGAGAAGACCATCCGCGAACGCTACGGCAATCTCTTCGAGATGTATGGAAATATTACAGGAGAGAACGCCTACGAACGTCCGATGCGCATCTATCCTGCTGTTCACTACACGATGGGTGGGCTTTGGGTGGATTATAATCTCATGAGCACCATCCCGGGGCTTCATGTGCTGGGTGAGGCGAATTTCTCAGACCATGGAGCAAATCGTCTCGGTGCCTCGGCACTGATGCAGGGTCTCTCCGACGGCTACTTCGTGATTCCGAATACACTCGGTGAGTATCTCTCCACCCAGTTCGGTAAGAAGGTATCAACCGATATGCCCGAGTTTAAGAAGACCGAGACGGAGGCGCGTGCCTTCGTGGAAAAGCTTCTTGCCGTGAAGGGGAACGTGCCAGTCGACGAGTTTCACCGCCAACTCGGACTCATCATCTGGGATGAGTGCGGCATGGCCCGTAGCGAGGCGGGTCTGAAGAAAGCGATCGCCGATGTTCGCGCCTTGCGAGAGCGTTTCTGGAAGGAAGTCGCCATTCCCGGTACTGGCGCGGAGCTGAATCAATCGTTGGAGCGTGCCGGTCGTGTGGCCGACTTCCTGGAATTCGGCGAGCTTATGTGCATTGATGCTCTGACCCGCGAGGAATCATGCGGCGGTCACTTTCGTGTCGAACATCAGACTCCCGAGGGCGAGGCTCTTCGTCATGACGATAGATTCGCCGAGGTTTATGCCTGGATGTTCCAAGGAGAGGAAACTGCCCCGGAACTCGTGAGAGAGCCCCTCAACTACGAGGCCGTCCACCTCGCCACCCGTAGCTACAAGTAGCAACCCTACACCAGCGATTCTATCATCATGAGCACCATGAATTTTCATCTCAGACTCTGGAAGCAAAAGTCCGCTGCGGATAAGGGCGAATTCATTAAAATTCACGCTACAGAAATCCCTTCGGAATGCTCCTTCTTGGAGATGCTCGACATCGTGAACAACCGCTTGACCAGAGAAGGCAAAGAGCCGGTCTCATTCGCCAGTGATTGCCGCGAAGGCATCTGCGGAACCTGTCACATGGTCATCAACGGCGTTCCCCAAGGTCCTGGGCGCGGAGCTGCCTGTCAGGTCTACATGCGCAAGTTCGAGAATGGTCAGACCATCACCGTCGAACCGTTCCGCGTTGGCGCCTTCCCGATTGTGAAGGATCTCGTAGTCAACCGCGGCGCCTACGACCGGATCATTCGTTCCGGTGGTTTCATCTCCGAGCATACTGGTGGAGCTCCAGATGCCTCGACTTCATTGATTCCCAAGCCTGTGGCCGACGCTGCCATGGACGCCGCCGCCTGCATTGGCTGCGGAGCCTGTGCTGCCGCTTGTCCGAACAGCTCTCCCATGCTCTTTGTCGGGGCCAAGGTCACCCACCTCGGACTTCTCCCCCAGGGACAAGCCGAGCGCAAGAGCCGCGCCCGCAACATGGTCCGTACCATGCAGGAGGAAGGATTCGGCAACTGTTCCAACTACTACGCCTGCGAGGCTGTCTGCCCCGCAAATGTCCCAGCGTCAGTAATAGCGATGCTGAATCGGGAGTATATCAGGGGAGAGGTTAGCCAAACAGTCGGCGCCATCGATTAAGGGCTGGTTCTTTGAGCGCGGGGCGTTGTTGTCCTGCGATAATAGCAATCTGATCCACACAGCTGCGCTCGGGCGCCTAGCCTTGCGTCTAAAATACCATCGCCCCCATGTAGGGGAAGGATCGCTTAGCCAGTCCGAGTTTCGTTTTAGAGCGCGAGTGGAACAAAGTTCACGCTTACTGCCTTTTCACCCGGCTTCGGATCGTCGTTCACGGTGACCTGCAGATAGCCGTAGGTGTTCTGCCTGTGGTCGATTCGGATCAACTCGTAGCCGTCATGAGCGCCGAAATAGGTCTTGTCGGGATAGAAGGGGGCTCCGGCCGTCCCGGCCACGATCTGGTTCAGTGCATAGTCAGCGGGCCAGCGCCAATTGCGAATCTCCATCCAGTCATAGAAATGATCATGGCCGACAAAGAAATACTCGCAGCCGTTGGTGCGTAGGAGTTCCAGGAATTTGTCACGGTCTGTGGGGTGCGCAGCCATGTTGTCTGCGTCGGGATGACATCCTGCGGTGAAGGCCTCTTCGTGAGCATAGACAAAGATGTTCTTCACGCTCTTGGCCTTCAGGTCCTTGATGGCTGCTTCGAGGCCTGCAAGATCGACCTTGTGAGGAGCGGCTGGATTGTACTGGTCGAGCGCAATCGCTGCCGTCTCGGGATGGCCCGGGACGATGTAGGAGTAGCTGAAGCCTTTTTGTCCGGGGAAGTAGCTAACCTTATTGGAATTCAGATCGGGTTCGAAGGCAGCCAACCAGGCGGTTCCTTCGATATCCCCAAGTGTCTCGTGATTACCTCTTACAGGAAGAATGGTCAGGCCGGGAGCATTCGTGGCGACGAGTTTCTTCCAGTCAGCGAACTGCTCCGCGATCTTCTTAGGGATTCGTATATTCTCTCCATAGACGAGATCCCCCGTGAAGAGTAGGAAAGCCGGCTTGGAGGTCGAGAGCGCCTGCATCAGCTTGGCTAGTGCCTCGGTGTGAATGCCGGCAGGATCGACCTTGTCCGCGCGCACATCCGTTCGGTCGTCTCCAGCCACTGCAAACGACCAAGTGGCAGCAGGTAAATCCGAAATGCCTATTACCAATAGAGCAAAAGCTCCTGCAAACGACAGGAACAGGTTTTTTGTTCCTTTCATGAAGGGTTTATTTTGTAGCGAGGTAAGGTATCGCCGAAACGCGGGCCTTCACATCCTCAAGGCCATCGACGAGATCGGCGATAGAATCCCAGCGGCCGTTCATGAGAGGCTCACGGGCATGTCCCGGGAGCGAGAACTCAGCGGCGAAATCGACGTCATCGGTGGTCACTTTGCTCTCGGTGAGATCGATGGTGACTTGAATGGAGGGGTTTTTTTCGATGAGCGCCGCGAGATCGGCGATATCATTCTTGGACATCTTCACAC
>JAPJNA010000009.1 GCA_026461395.1 Chthoniobacterales bacterium
CCTTCCCACCTTCCCACCTTCCCACCTTCCCACTTTCTCACTCATGCCGCGCGCCGTTCGGCGTCTGCCTTGAGCCAGATCCAGAGCTTTTCCAGTCCGGTTGCGACGCGCAGCTTTGTCGTGGTGAGTTCCTCGGGCGTGAAGCTTCCGGAAGCCGGCTTCTCAGAGGCATAGAGGTAGTATTTGATCTTCGGTTCGGTACCGGAGGGACGGACTGTCACTTTCCAGCCGCCTTCGGTCTCGAAGGTGATCATCGCCTCCTTCGGAATCAACTCTCCCTCCGAGTCATAGAGATCCTGGGTGGCATAGTTGAGTACGGAGAGGACCTTGGCTCCGGCTATTTCCGCCGGAGGGGTGCCGGCATAAGAATCGACCAGTTTCTTGATCTTCGCAGCACCCTCGGCCCCGTCGAAGGTAAGCGACTCTCCCCTCTCAAGATAGAAGCCGTATTCCGAGTAGATCCGATCGAGCAGTGTCACGACTGTGATTCCCTGACTGGCAGCAAAGGCCGCAACCTCAGCGAAGCAGATGACAGCCGCATTGCCATCCTTGTCGCGGACGAAGTCGCCGGTGTTGTAGCCGTAGCTCTCCTCGCCGCCAAAGACAAAGAAGAGGGAATCCTTGAGCCGCGCCTCGCGTGTCTCCTCCTCGGAGAGGGTGCGGTAGTTCGCCTGAATCTCAGCTGGGAGCCTCTCTTCGTAGGCGCGTTGCTTGGCACCGATGTACTTGAATCCCGTCAGGGTCTCGACGCATTTCACTCCGAAGCCAAGGGCGATCACCTTCTGAAGGTCTGTTGTGACAAGGCTCTTGATCACGACGGCATGATGGCGATTGGACTCTGTCAGAATGCGCTTTTCAACAAGACGTTTTAGGCGGTACCAGACCATGAGCGAGCCGATCTGGTTGCCGGTGAGCAGTACCAGTTTCCCATTGGAATCACGGGCCGCGACACCCATACGGTCATCATCAGGATCAGTGGCCTGGACGAGATCAGCCTTCTCGATGTCGGCCAACTCCATCCCGAGCTTGAGAGCCTCGGGATACTCGGGGTTCGGGGACTTGACTGTGGGGAAGAGGCCGTCAGGAACCATCTGCGAAGGAACGGGCCAACACTCGACCCCCAAGCGGTGGAGCATCGGGATGATGATCACGCCTCCAACGCCATGGAGCGGGGTGAAGACGGTCTTGAGCTTTGGGGTTCGATGAAAAAGCTCGGGATCAACAATCAGCTTCTCCAGACGCTCCATGTAAGCCTCATCGATTTCGCGACCGATCTTAATCACCTGACCACGCTGCGCCTCTGGGAGGGGTTCGTAGGAATCGTCACCGGCATTCACCAGATCGATGATGCCCTGATCGTGGGGAGCGACCACCTGTCCACCGTCGTCGAAGTAGACTTTGTAGCCGTTGTAGCCCGGAGGATTGTGACTGGCCGTGATGTTGATGCCCGCGGCGGCATTCTTGTAACGAACGGCAAAGGAGAGCTCCGGCGTGGAGCGCGGGCCTTCGAAAAGCAGTGCATCACAACCCAGGTCGGTCATCACCTTGGCGGCCAGATCGGCGAATTCTCTTGAGAAAAAGCGGGTGTCGTAGCTGATAGCGATCGCGGGACGGCCCGGACGATTCTCCCGCTCATGCCACTGCCTCACATAGGTGGCTAGTCCGCGCGTGGCACGGGCAATGTTGTAGTCATTCATCGCGTTCGTGCCGATGCAGGCGTACTCGGGACGGCCATCGGGACGGCCGGGGCCCTTCTCGGCCGTCGTGATCACTTCGCCGATCGTCTTGCCCCGAAGACCTCCGGTACCGAAGGCCATGGTGCGGAAGAAGCGGTTGTTCAGCTCATCCCAGCGGCCTGACTCGACAAGTTCCGCGATGACGGCCTCGGCCAGAGGCGAAGTTCCTCGCGAGAGCATCGTGCGGATGTTCTCTGAGGAAGACTTCGGAAGTGTTCCAGTGGCCTCAGCCGCAGCAATGGATTCGATAAGGGTCGACATGGCATTTGTTGTAGTTTCATCACCGGATGAAAACGAACTTAAAATCGCAAAACGCTAACAGCGAATGCTTTACAATTATAAATGTAACTTGAAGTGCTTTGGTGCCTTCATCACTTCCTCCGGGTAGGGGGATTATTTACTGCCAGGTTTTACAGCGGCTATGCCGACGAGATCCTCGGGAAGCGCATCGGCCGGGAAGGTCTCCGGGGTCATCTGGATAAGGCTGACAAAAGGACAGCCGAAGTCGGGGAGATCTCCACCACTACGATCGACGATGGAGCCTGCCGCCACCACGACGCCGCCGAGGCCACGGACGATGTCGATGGTTTCCTGGACACGGCCGCCGCGTGTCACCACATCCTCGGCGACGATAAAGCGCTCGCCGGGTTTGATCTCGAAGCGGCGCATCACAAGGCTCCCATTCCCGTCCTTCTCGACAAAGATATGGCGGGTGCCGAGGTGCCGTGCCACTTCCTGACCGACGATGATGCCACCCACGGCCGGAGAGATCACGGTCGGCTTGTTTCCGTCGATTTCGGTGAGATAAGGACGTAGCTTCTCGGCCAGTTCCCCGCAGACCTCAGCCGCGACGGGGGCATCCTGGAGCAGTAGGGCGCATTGAAAGAACTCGCGGCTATGAAGACCGGAACGGAGGATGAAATGACCGTGGAGCAGGGCTCCGGTTTGTTTGAAAAGAGCGAGGACGTCGGGCATGGGAGAGAGGGGGAATGGTTAAAAAGTGAAAAGTGAAAAGTGAAGGGTGAAAGGCAGGTGAAGAGAGCCTTAAAAATGGGGAAACAGGATAAGGATGATTGGTTCGATTTTTAACTCTTCAACTCTTCATCCTTCTTAACCTTCCCCATCTCGCTGTGGGGCTCCGACAAAGGAGATCCCGCGCTTTTGGCGGTCGAGGAATTCCTTGGCAAGGACGCGGTAGGCTGTGGATCCGGGACCTTTCGGGTCATACTCGAGGATGGTTTTTCCAAAGCTCGGAGCCTCGCTGATGCGGACGGATCGGGGAATCGCCGCTTGGAAGACGACCTCCTCGAAGTGGGCGCGGACATCCCGCACGACGGCGGCGCTGATATTGGTCCGGACGTCGAGCATGGTCATGAGAAGTCCACTCATGGCGAGGGTCGGGTTGGCTCCGGACTCACGGATCTGTTCCATGACGCTAACCAGCTTGCCGAGCCCCTCGAGGGCGTAGTATTCGCACTGGATCGGGATGAGGATCTCGTCGGCGGCGCTCAGGGCATTGGTCATCAGGATGCCGAGCGATGGGGGACAATCCAGAATGATGAACTCGAAGCGGCCCGAGTTGCGCACTGGTTCCAACACACTGCGGAGCTGACCCAGGTGTCCCTCCATCCTTGCCACCTCGATCTCTGCGCCGGCAAGGTCGAGGTCGGCAGGAATGCCGGCCAGATTCGGAAGACGCGTCTCTTGGATGAGATCCTCCATCGGGGTCTCGCCGATCATTGCGGCATAAAGGCTACTCCCCTCACCTGTCTCGAGGCCCAAGGCGCTGGAGGCATTCCCCTGGGGATCCAAATCGAGCAGGAGGACGGGATGGCCCGACTCCGCGATGGCCGCGGCGAGGTTGACAGAGGTGGTCGTTTTTCCGACGCCACCCTTCTGGTTCGCGATGGCGATGACTTTGGTCTTCATAGAGATCAGTTTGCCGCCCCTCCATAGTAATCGGCAAGCCCTTGCGCCACCGCATCAGCATATTCCCTGTAAATGCTTGGCAAAGAGAGTCCGCCCACGTTCCTGCGACCCTCATAATCTGCGAGCTGGACTCTGTTGAAGACTGGCTTGCTGTTCATGACATACGGCTCGCAGTAGACCACGGGACACTCGAAGAGCCTATTGGCCAGTAGATTGCGTATCCAGAGGTAGGGGTTGGAGGAGGCGGGGATGGCATTGGCGCTATGGTAGGTGAAGGGAGAAAGGCCGGTGGCGGTGGCGAGGGAGCGTGCGACGGCCTCGGAGGCTCCGAGCTCTTCGCGATGTGTCCCTCCGAGCAGTTTCACGAGCATGGTGTAACGCTCATCCTCATGCAGGAGTTCGTTACCAGACATACCCCCAGAAAGAAGAAGGTGGAGATGGTTCTTATCAGTGAGGGTGGGTCGCGCTGGATTACCCCATTCCTCAGCATTGAAATGCAGGCAGACGACAAGATCAGGCCGGATCACAGAGTTCACCAAGCGGGCCCGGTTTCGGATCTCGCCGACCCGATAAAATAGCCGCTCTGCCTCGAACTCCAGACGGGTCCTCGAAAGCGGTGCCCCCTCTTCCTGAAGAGAAAGCGCCGCGGCTTTCTTGAGTTTGTCCGGCCGCAGAGAGGTTGTAGCTCCGTTTCTGGAGCGGGTCAGCCAGACTTCTGCGCCCATGGCTTCCAGTTTCTTTTTGAGGATCTTGGCAACAATCAACGTCATCTCTCCCTCCTCGACCGGCCTCGAGTGACCGATCTGGAACCAACGGGCCTCCATCCGGGCAAACTTCCCGCCAAGATGTCCTGGGTCGATCGCGATCCTCAGTCCCGCCAGCGGCTTGCCTGGTTGCGGGGAACGTTGTCCCCGTTCTTTCCAGAAACGAGAGGGGATCTTGGTGGCACTCTCCGTAGAAGCCAGCGGCAGGATGACGGGTGTCGCCCCGTCATGAGGTGTGATGATTGCCTGACCCGGAGTCAGCGAGATCCATTGGCGCCAAGAGCCATCTGGCACATAGACCTGCCGGAGCAGGCGCTCGAATTCAGAGGCCGTGATAACTCCAGAAAAGCGGTGCAGGGTGCTCCAGTCGGGCGGCGAGGCCAACGGGCTCAATAGCGCACCCCTACCGGAAGGCATGGCCAGCAACAAAAGAGGCAGTACCAGGAGACGAAGGAGGCTTGCTTGAGGGAGGAGTTTCTTCACGTAAATGCATTTTTACATCGTCCCGGGTGCTTGTTTCGATAAAAACCGCTGGGTGATTAAAATCCTCTTCCTTGGCGATGTGGTTGGAGAGCCAGGTCGTATGGCCGCATGCCGGACCGCCGAGCTCTACCTGAAACGCGGCGATGCCGACTTTATCGTGGTCAACGGGGAGAACGCGGCGGCGGGTCGCGGGATCACCCCGAAGCTGGCGATCGATCTGATGAGGAGCGGTGTGGCGGTTATCACCACCGGCGACCACATCTGGGACCAGAAAGAGATTTATTCCTACATCTCCACCGAACCCAGGCTCCTACGACCGATCAACTATCCCCCCGGCACGCCTGGCGGAGGCAGCATCGTTCTCGATACGGCCCACGGCCCCATCGCCGTCATGAACGTCCAGTGCCGGACCTTCATGAAGAATTCGCTGGAGAATCCGTTCCTGGCAGCCTCAGCCGAGATCGAGCGCCTGCGCAAGGAGACTCCCGTGATCGTCGTCGATGTCCACGGCGAGACCACGAGCGAGAAGATCGCCATGGGCCGTCATCTGGATGGCAAGGTCTCGCTGGTCGTCGGAACCCACACTCATGTGCAGACCGCCGATGAGCGGATCTTTCCTGGGGGCACAGGCTTCCTCTGCGATGCAGGGATGTGCGGCCCGGAGGACTCCATCCTAGGCCGCGATTGCGGTGCCGTCGTGGGGCAGTTCCTCACCTCGATGCCGGCCAAGTTCCCGGTGGCCCGCGGGCCTGTCATGGCCTGCGGGGTACTTGTCGAGGTCGATCCTGAATCGGGAAAGGCCAAAGCAATCCGTCGTGTCGTGGAACGCTACGCCGCCACTTAGGGAAACTTCTTCAGCGAGCTTTTCGCTGGCATTTGCTATCCGACAACCTAGTGTGCCGACGCAGTCTCTTTCGTACAATCCAACCTCCTTTTCCTATTCTTATGACGATCACCAAAGGCTCCGTAGTTCTCTTCGACTACACCCTCACCGACGATGACAAGGAGCTCATTGACTCCTCGAAAGACGCCGGCCCTCTCGCTTACCTGCAAGGTGAGAGCCAGATCGTCAAGGGCCTCGAGAAGGCCATGGAGGGCAAAAGCGCCGGTGACTCCTTCAAGATCAGCATCGCTCCCGAAGAAGGCTACGGCCTGATCGATCCGGAGAAGATCGCTGTGGTTGATGCCGATCAAATCGAGGGCGGGGATGAACTCGAGGAGGGGATGCAGTTGGAAGCCTCCCATGATAGCGAGGAGGACGAACAGGTCGTGGTTGTCTCCAAGATCGAGGGAAAGAAAGTAACCCTGGATGGCAATCACCCGCTAGCCGGCATGAACCTCCACTTCGACATCAAGATCCGTGAAGTCCGTGCCGCTACCGCCGAGGAAATCGAACACGGCCATGTGCACGGTGACGGCGGCCATCATCACTAGGTCACTAGGGTTATCGGCGAAAAGGTCGGGGGATGACGGTAAAGATCAGCCCCTAAATTCCAGACTCTGGACTGCGGGGCTTTTCCGCTTTGCGCGGCCGAGATTCTTCAAGAGGCGAAGTGCAGGATATAGCACGCCTCGGCTCGCTGTTTTTTCCATGGCGCTGGCATCTGCATCAAGATTCCGAAACTTTGACAAACTGTGGGCATGTTCCCACTGCCATTCCTCAAGTTCGTTTTCGACTTCATTGGCCTCACCCGTGTTGGAATTGATCAAATAAGCAACCTCCTCCAGTGGATAATGGCGTTTGATGCTTTCCGTAAAAACCGTCTCCAGAAGGGGTGCATCCATTTTGTCCGGCAGAATCTGCCTAAGGAATGCAACTTCAGTCGCAAAGAATTTTGTACCAACCACCCATGAGTTATTCTCAAACCAGTGTGTGGAGAGGATGCGCCGATGCTGAGACCGGAGAAGACTGACGACTGTGGAGACCCAGTCGGGTCGGTTCATGATCACATCGCCGCCGATCTTCACGAGATAGCGGTAGCCTTCCCGCTCTGCGAATTCGGCCATCTGTCGTAGGCTCTCTAACTCTCCCTCCTGAAGTCCCGATCGCTTGGGACGGGCCAAGACATGGTGGGCATACGAGCGCGTTTTGGTGTCTCTTAATGCGCCATCGCTAACAACTAACAAACGCACGTCGCCACCATTGCGCCATCGGAAGTGCCGCAACACCTTCTTGAGAATTACCCTTGTTTCAAGGCTGCCTGCATAAGTCGTAACGCCGACCAGCGTGTTCGCAGGAAAGTCATCACTCATCATTCAAGAATTCATTAGGAGGAATCGCCGGTCCTTGCAATCGTTAGGAACTCACACTCCTACCGCAGAAAGAACCGGCCGCTCTTAATTTGTTGGTTCCTCGCTGTTTGGAGCGGGAAAAGCATCGACATCCGCTGGGAATTTGAACCACTAAGAGGGACCCAAGGGGGATCCAAGTAAGACCGAGGGATCAAATGGAATGAGCTCCGAGGATCGGAGCTGGAATGCCTGGCGGATCATCCCTGCAAGCTGGCTTGCG
>JAPJNA010000010.1 GCA_026461395.1 Chthoniobacterales bacterium
AGGGTTGCAATCCACCCAACAACCATCCACAACATCAACCAACCAATACCATCCGAACTTCAGTTTTGATGTGTCCCAACTTTGGGGTCAGGTCAAGGTCGATGGCGGTGCAGCAGGCCAAAAAATGGATGTCTTCACGATGAATTATCCCGCACCTCTAGGTTCTCAATTCAGTGTCGTCTTCAGTTTCATCAATACTTCCCAGGGAATTCCAACTTCATTCTTCGGAGAGCAGCTCAACTTTTTGAATGGCAGCCCCCAAGCCCAGTTCCAAAGCGGTAGAGGTGAGCCAACTGGCTACACGGTGATCGGAGCTCCTAACGTTACCTATTCGCTAGGTATTGGAACCGATGTGTACAGCCTCTCCGTCAGATTCTGGCTGAACACGCAGAATAATATTCTTGGCGGGAATTATTACCCAAACGGCACTCCTGTTTCTCCCGCTGCTACCAATCCAGTGACCGCTCCACCTCCGGCCACGGCGGTTCCGGTGAACCCCTCGACGGGGCAGGTTTATACCTCCAGCATCAATCCGGCGAAGCAACTGAATCTCAATGTCTACAACGCGGCACCCCTGATCGATCACATCGCCAACAATCAGCTCACGAGTAACCAGGATTTCAACAATGTCCTCTCGATCGTGGCCCTGCTTCCCACGGCGGCGCAGACGGAGAGTTCCTTCCATCAGGTCATCGCCGAGCCTTATGCCTCCGTGCTGAGTGTCACTTTGGAGGCGCTCAATACCTTCCGTCAGGCCTGCTTCCGGGCTGCCGGGGCGGGCAGGTCAATCAAGCTTCCCGAGGATGAGAGGTGGAGTGTCTTCACCGATGTCGGCAACACGCAGGCCAACATGTCTGATCCAAACAATGGGTTGAGCTCCTTCAATTACAACATCTTTCAGTCGATCCTGGGTGTGGAGTATGCCGTGACCAAGGATTTCTCGACGGGTCTTGTGATGGGATACGGATTCGATCAGGTCGGTAGCTTCGAGTACAACAGCGCAAATCTCTATGCGAACAACGTTAGCGTCGCCTTGATGGAAAAGTATAACCCCGGCAAGTTTCGCTTCACTGGCCTGATGGGCTACAGCAATTTTCAGTATACCTCGACCAGACAGATTAACTTTGGATCCCCGTCGGCGGGCTATGTGAATCGACAGGCACAAGGGCGTTGGCAGTCGGATGGTCTGGTTGCTGCGGTTGGCGCAGGCTATGAGCAGAAGCTTGGCCCGGTGATCTTTACTCCTGGCCTCCTCCTCTCCTACGCCTACCAGCTCCAGCAGGGGATTAAAGAGACAGGTGCTAACTCTCTTGATCTGCAGGTTAATGCCGCTCAGGCCAGCTCGATGATCCTGGCTCCTGGCTTCCAGTTACAGGCACCCATAACGCTCAAGAAGGGGCTCATTCTGACCCCTAAGGCTTTTGCCTCGTGGGAGCATGACTTTCTTGCAGACTACAATCAGAACCATCAGGTTACGGCTTCGTTCGCCAATGTCCCCGAGCCTGGTTCCCTGACAATCCTAGGGCAGAACCGCGGGACTGATGCCGTGAATGTGGAGGCAGGCATTGAGCTCACAGTTAATCAAAGGTGGGCGATCTATGCCGGTGCGCAGTATCAATACTGGGGCACTGTTCAGGAGCTTGGGTATAACACCGGTCTCAAATACAGCTTTTAATGCGCTGGGTTCTTTAGCGCGGGGCGTTGTTGCTCTGTGGGCGTAGGATTGTCTGCCGGTCGTCCCCGATCTGGCATCCTCGGATCTTTCGATCCTCCGACTTCTCGGCCTACGCCTCGAATGACATCGACGAAGGAAAGGCAAGCAAAGCCGCGTTCCCATGCGCTTTTTCTACAGCTGTGCTTGGGCGCTTGGCCACGCATCCAAACCTCCAAGCCTTGCAGTGTGCTTTGGTCGAGCATTTCTGAGCCCCGGCCGTTGCTTCACATCCGTTACGGCTGTAGGAGATTTTTAGTTTCTGACCTAACAGCCTACAGCCTAAACCGCATCAGCCTTGCTGCTATTACTTCAGCTCCGGAGGGAGAGGCAAATTCTTGATCTGCTGAACCGCGTTGCGGTGGCAGACAAGGACTGCATCATCGGTCTCGACGACCACGAGATCGCTAACCCCGCAGAGGGCGATTGTCCGCTTTCCGGCGACGACGATATTGCGTCCGGCGTCGAGGGTAACAACCCGACCCTGCAGAGTGTTCTCCTGGGCATCCTTGCCAAGGTGATCAGGAAGGGCGGTCCAGGAGCCAACATCATCCCAGTCATACTCGGCGATCGCGGCCACAACGCTGGTGGCCTTCTCCATGATAGCGAAATCGACGGAGATCTTGGGAAGTTTGGGAAAAGCTTCTGCAAGGTAATCCGTGAGTGCACCAGTGTTGGGGAATCCGAGGATGAACTGTTCTAGCTCGGGATGTTGCTTACGGCACTCGTCTAGGAAGGTCTCCGCTTGCCAGAGGAACATCCCGGCATTCCACCCATGCTTCTTTCCCTGCAGGAATTCCTGGGCACGGTCGGCATCTGGCTTTTCGACGAAGCGCTCGACGCAGACGATGTGGGTGGAACCGGGTGCGGCAATCGGTTTACCCAGTTGGAGGTAGCCGAAGCCGGTAGAGGCATGGGTCGGGGTGATGGAAAAGGTCAGGATGGAGGGATTGCCCGCCACGAATTCCGTCGCCTCGGTCAGCTGTCTGCGGAAGGCAGCGGTGTCATGGATCATGGCATCGGCCGGAAAGAGGCCAACGATAGCATCGGAATTGCGGCTTCTGGCGATGCCAGTTGCGAGTGCGGCGGCGGGGGCCGTGTCGCGCTTGGCCGGTTCGGCAATAATGTTGTCAGTAGGAAGGAATGGGACGGCGGCCAGCGTAGCCTCGATCTGGGCGACATTGGTCAGGATAAAGATCCGATCGAATGGTATGATTCCTTCAAACCTCCTGACTGTCTGCTCAAGAAGGGTCTGGTCACCCAGGAGCTTCAGCAGATGCTTGGGGGTTGCGGTACGGCTGGCAGGCCAGAAGCGCTCACCACTACCTCCTGCCATGATGAAGACGTGAAGACGATCGACTGAATTGGTTGTCATGATGATAAAGGCTGGTGAGTATTAAAAATTATTTCGCCACAAAATGCACAAAAAGCACAAATTGGAGATAAAAGGGAAAGTGCTCTAAAGGACGAGTTTTTTAATCTGGATTGTAGGAGACCCGAAGTTCACCAACATGCCATGGCGAATCCCAGTGGCGCGTAGGTACCCCAGAACTTGGGCGGTATGAATCGGCGCAAGCGAATCACAGGCTTTGATCTCGAGAATCATTGATCGCTCCACAACCATGTCCGCAATGTAATCGCCCAACACGGTTCTATCCAAATCAAGAACGGGAATCCTGAACTGGCGCTCGACTACAACGCCTGCTTTTTCGAAACGATGTGCCAAACCGTTTTCATAGACCTTTTCCAAGTGGCCCCATTTTAGGAAGGAATGAAGATGAAAGGAGCAATCCCTGATGCAATCAGCTAGTCGCTTTGCTTCATCATCCGTCATTTGTGCTTCTTGTGCTTTTTGTGGCTAATGGATGGTTACCCCATAGTCTTGAGCGTGGTATTGAGGGTCTCAAGCTTTTCACTCCACTTGGCGTGGCGCTGGCGGTGATCTTCAAGCACGGCTACGGGGACTTTCTCGACAAAGCTCTGATCAGCCAGTTTGGCATTCACCTTGTTGAGTTCCTCTTCGACCTTCGTAATCTCGGTAATGACACGGGTCTTCTCGGCTTCCAGATCGATCAGTCCTTCTAGCGGCATAGAGACTGTGCCGAGATCTGTAAGGATGCTAGGCGTGCCTACAGGGGCTGAACCTGTGATGAGTTCCACGGCGGAGGCCTTGGTAAGAGCCGCAAAGATCGCGGACTGAAGAGGAGTGAAATCTGCCTTGGGGACCAGAAGGAAGCGAACCTGCTGCTTGGAGGGAATCTTGAATTCCGAACGGAGGTTGCGCACGGCATGTACTGCTGAATAAAGCGCCCTGGTCCTCCCTCCGGCCGCGATTGTCCTCTCTTGCGAAATTCCGCCGAGGTGATTTTCCCCCGGGGGTTGGGTGTAGAGAAGAAACCCTTTTCTGGCATCCGTGGAGGAGGCCGAGGCATCGGCTGTGTAGCCGAGGTGGCGCCAGAGCTCCTCGGTAAGGTGGGGCATCAGCGGATGCAGGAGCCTTAGGATTCCTGAGAGCACGATATCCATGGTGGCAAGGATGGCGGCTTTAGCAGAGGACTTCTCAGCATCTGCACCATTCTCACCGTAGAGAATCGGCTTGGCGGACTCGACGAACCAATCGCAGTAGTCGCCCCAGAAGAAGTCGTAGAGCAATCCCGCCACCTCGTGGAAGCGGTAGCCGTCATAGGCTCCACGCAGGGCCGTGTGCATGGTGTCGAAGCGCTCCAGAAGATGGATTGCGATGTCGGGAAGCTCGACCCCAGTGAGGGCAATGAGGTCGGGGGAGGGATTTGCAGCACCATGCATCTCACGGAAGCGGACGGCGTTCCAGAGCTTGTTGGCGAAGTTCCTGCCCTCCTCGATCTGCTTCTCGTCGAACTTGATATCCTGTCCCTGGGGGGCAACGCGGATGATCCCGAAGCGGAGGCCGTCGGCCCCATACTTGGCGATCAGGTCGAGCGGGTCGGGCGAATTACCGAGACTCTTCGACATCTTACGCCCTGATTTGTCTCGGATGATGCCGGTGAAGTAGACATCGCGGAAGGGGATTTCGCCCGTGAATTCCAACCCCGCCATGATCATGCGGGCGACCCAGAAGAAGATGATGTCGGGTCCAGTGACGAGCACGCTTGTCGGGTAGAACTTGGAACGGACGGCCTCGTCCATGGTCTCGTGAGCCCAGAGCCAGGAGGAGAACCAGGTATCGAGCACGTCGGGATCCTGAGTCCATCCCTCGCCGGGTGACTCAATCTGAGAGCGGATTCCTTCCGGGGAATCTCCTGCCGATGATTGTGGCGGATACCAGACTGGAATGCGATGGCCCCACCAGAGTTGGCGACTAATGCACCAGTCTTGGATGTTCTCGAGCCAGTGGTCGTAGACTTTTTCCCAGCGTTCGGGGAAGAAACGAATCAGCCCGTCCTTGACTGCAGCACGGGCCTCGACGGTCTTCGGATACTTCAGGAACCACTGTTCGCTTAGACGCGGTTCCACGGGGACATCGGCCCGCTCGCTGAAGCCAACGTTGTTTTCGTACGGTTCCTCCTTGGTCAGAAGGCCGAGTTCCTTCAGGCGCTCGACGGCCTCGACGCGTGCTTCGAAGCGGTCAAGGCCCGCGAATCCCTCGCCGGCAAGATCATTAAGGGTCCCGTTCGCGTTCATGATGTCGATGACGGGTAGATTGTGTCGGAGTCCGATCTCGTAGTCGGCCTTGTCGTGGGCTGGAGTGACCTTCAGGACGCCGGTACCGAACTCGAAGTCGACCGCTTCGTCGCCAATGATCGGAAGCAGAGTCTCGACATTCAGGGGGAGGGGACGGCGGACATGCTTGCCGATCAGATGGGAATAGCGAGGATCCTTCGGATTCACGGCGATCGCCGTGTCTCCCATGATGGTTTCGGGACGAGTAGTCGCGATCTCCAGCCAGGTTCCTAGACTCTCCACGACCTCAAGCTTGAAATGGTAGAGGTATCCCTTCTGCTTCTTGGGGATGACCTCCTCGTCGCTCAGGGCGGTGAGCGAGATGGGGCACCAATTGACCATCCGCTTGCCACGGTAGATCAGGCCTTTTTTGTGCAGATCGACAAAGACCACCTGCACCTTGCGGGCATAAGCCTCGTCCATGGTAAAGCGCTCTCGCGACCAGTCACAGGAGGCCCCTAGTTTCTTTAACTGCCCGATGATGATGCCGCCGTGCTTCTCCTTCCACTCCCAGACCTTTGCTAGGAACGCTTCGCGGCCAAGGTCGTGACGGGTCTTCTTCTCTTCTTTGCGGAGTTGGCGTTCGACGACGGTCTGCGTGGCGATGCCGGCATGATCCGTGCCCGGAAGCCAGAGGACCTCGTGGCCGGTCTGACGGGCCCGGCGGGCGAGAATGTCCTGAAGTGTGTTGTTGAGGACGTGGCCCAGTGTCAGGATGCCGGTGACATTCGGTGGAGGAATGACGATCGAATAGGCGGGGGCTGGCGAGGCGGGATCGGCGGTGAAACAACCGGACTCGCACCACCGAGCATACCACTCGGCTTCGACATCGGCGGGGGCGTAGGCTTTGGATAGTTCGGGTAAATGTTCGGACATGGTAAGGGAAGGCTAGGAGAAGGCTGTTAGGCTGAAGACTTTTAGACTGTTAGATCGGAGGAAAATACAGGGGTCGAACGTCGAAGGAGAACATGGGGTCGATCCCCGTAGACCTAAGAAAGTTCGGCTAGAAAACACGCTCCGAAGGATAAAAACAAGTTTCCATACGGTTTCCATTGGGAGCTTTAGCCCGAAACTCCTTGCAAGGATTCCTAGGGAAGGCTAGATTCCGACCCTCTAAAAAAATATGACGACAACTGAAACACCAGAAATCGCAGCACTCCGGCTGCATGAGAAGGATACCGGCAGTGCCGATGTCCAGGTGGCCAACCTCACTCAGAGGATCACCACCCTCACCGAGCATCTCAAAGGCAACGCCAAGGATCACTCCTCACGTCGCGGCCTTCTTAAGATGGTTGCCACGCGCCGCCGTCTTCTCGATTATCTCAAGGATAGCGCCAGTGAGCGTTATCAGGCGATCCTCGAGAAGCTGAATCTGCGTAAGTAACGCATCGGTCAACGGTTTTCCCTGTCTAGAAAGTTCCGGCCCGATGAGGTCGGGCTCCCCGTGGATAGGAAATGAGATCCGGCGACCATTATACTTCTCCTGCTCTTTTGGCTGGAGAGTCCCATCAAACACACACCACACCTGCAGACACCCATCCGGGTGTTATCCGCTACAGCGGGCGCTCAACAAATCTCGCGCCTCTGAACCGGAATTTCTCAATCCAACCAAACAACCCTTAATTCCCAATTCCTATGTCACACACCACTGTTACCGCCAATGTCGGTCAGAATCCTATTAGTTTCGAAACCGGCAAGATCGCCAAGCTTGCCGACGGAGCCGTCGTCGTCAGCTCCGGCGAGACCATCGTCCTCGTGAGCGCCGTCTCTGCCACCTCCGTCAAGGAGGGTCAGGATTTCTTCCCCCTCACCGTTGATTACAAGGAGAAGGCCGCTGCAGTCGGCAAGTTCCCAGGCGGCTACTTCAAGCGCGAAGGCCGTCCCAGCGAAAAGGAGATCCTGACCGCCCGCATGACCGATCGTCCGCTTCGCCCCCTCTTCCCGAAGAACTACTTCTACGACACCCAGATCATCAGCATCCTGCTCTCCGCAGACGGCCAGATCGATCCTGACATCCTCTCCATCAACGGAGCTTCCGCTGCTCTCTGCGTCTCCGACATCCCGTTCGAGAAGCCCATCGCGGCAGTCCGCGTCGGCCGCGTGAATGGTGAGTTCGTTGTGAACCCTACCCACGCTCAGCGTGAGGATAGTGATCTTGACCTCGTCTATGTCGGCGACGGCGAGAACGTTATCATGATCGAGGGCGCCGCCAATGAGCTCCCAGAAGAGGACTTCAAGAAGGCCCTCGACTTCGCCCGCGAGCAGACCCGTCCGCTCATTGCCGCCCAGAAAGAACTAATCTCCAAGGCCGGCAAGCCAAAGCGTGAGTTCACCCTTCTCAATGTCGACGAGGGAATGCTCGAGATCGCCTATCAGGTCGCCGGTGACCGCATCGAGGCCGCGCTTTACACTCCGAGCAAGGTTGCCCGTGGCAAGGCCGTCGGTGCACTCCGCGAGGAGGTGAGCGCCAAGATCCTCGAGAAGTATCCCGCCGCCACGAAGTTCGAGATCTCTCAGGCGTTTGATTATCTCCAGAAGAAGGCTTTCCGAGTCAGCATCCTGGACAAGCAGAAGCGCTGCGACGGTCGCGGCCTGCTGGAGCTTCGTCAGTTGACCAGTGAGACGACGGTTCTCCCTCGCGCGCACGGTTCCGCTCTCTTCGCCCGCGGTGAGACCCAGGCCATGGCATTGGCAACACTTGCCACCTCCGACGAGGCCCAGATGATCGACGGATACGGTGGTGGTGAGACGACCAAGCGTTTCCTTCTCCATTACAACTTCCCTCCCTTCAGCGTGGGTGAGACTGGCCGTTTCGGAGGTCAGAACCGCCGCGAGATTGGCCACGGTGCCCTCGCCGAGCGCTCCATCTTCCCGGTCATCCCGAGCCAGCAGGAGTTCCCTTATGCCCTCCGCGTTACCAGCGAGGTCATGGAGTCCAATGGCTCCACCTCGATGGCTTCTGTCTGTGCAGGCGTTCTCGCGTTGCTCGACGCAGGTGTGCCCCTCAAGCGCCCTGTCGCCGGCATCTCCGTCGGTCTCGTCTCCGAGGATGACGGCAATGGCAAGCTCACGCGCCACACCCTGCTGACCGACATCATCGGTAGTGAAGATCACTTCGGCGACATGGACTTCAAGCTCTGCGGCACCGAGGTCGGTGTCACCGGATTCCAGCTGGATCTCAAGCTCAAGGGCATCAGCCACGAGCTCATGTCCGTCGCGATCGACGATGCCCGCAAGAACCGTGGTCTTATCCTCGATCACATGAAGCAGACTCTTCCCGCTCACCGTAGCGAGATGAGTAAGTACGCTCCTCGTATCGAGACCGTGAAGGTTCCTCAGGATAAGATCGGCCTGATCATTGGCCCCGGCGGCAAGACCATCAAGAGCATCGTTGCCGAGACCGGCGCGGAGATTAATATCGAGGACGACGGCTCTGTGAACATCTATTCCAGCAATGGTGAGAGCCTGAAGCGGGCCAAGGAAATTATCTTGGGCATGATCAAGGAAATCGGAATCGGTGAGATGTATCAGGGCACCGTCGTCTCCATCAAGGAGTTCGGCGCCTTTGTCGAGGTTCTGCCCGGTAAGGACGGTCTCGTCCACATCTCCGAACTCGCCGACATGCGCGTCAACAAGGTCGAGGATGTCGTCAAGGTCGGCGATGTCATCTGGGTCAAGTGCATTGGCGTCGATGACAGGGGCAAAGTGAAGCTCAGCCGTAAGGCCGCGATGAAAGAGCGCGACCAGGCTGCAGGCACTACTGAGAACGCAGGTTAATCTCTATGAACCTAGGGGACACCTAGGGGATTTTAGTCCTCCACGGTTTTCCTTAATTCCTTAATTCAAAAAAGCCCCGGGTATCACCCGGGGCTTTTTTGTAGGCCACCTCTGTAGATTCCCTCAGACATGTCGGAATTGTGACATTTTGGGCCTTGAGCAGGGCTGCTTGGCTGAGGCATTTTTCCTGACCCTAATTCCAAACTATGCTCATGCCCCGATTCTCTTCTCCACTCCTTGTTGGGCTACTTACCTGTTTTTATTTATTATCGGGAAATCTTCCTGCCCAAGGGCTCGCACCCAAGTTCATGGATCCCACTGAGGAGTTGGATGGAAATGCCAAGAAGAAGCACTCACGCTTCCCCTCTCCCTCTCCCACCCCTTCTCCAACCAGTACTCCCACCCCCTCTCCAGCGCTCTCCTCAGCTCCTCAGGTTGGGGATTTTATAGAGCGATTGGGGAACGAGATCCAACGCTACTTGCCCTCGGGATTATCGGCTGTTTACACAGAGATTGGATCAGATGTTACCTCGGTGATTCATTATCCTGAGCATGTAAGTGGAACTGGATCTGTGGTCGGTCAGAGTGTCGGGAGTCAGATGTCACATGTTGGCCATGCAGTCGATGTTGTTACCCACAGGGAGTTTGAGATGATTAATGGCTTTGAAAAAAAGTTGGCCGATTGGGGTTTGGTATTCGGTGGAGACTGGCAGGGGAACTATTACGGCAGTGTTGCTGGGGGATACCGAACGGGAAGTGCCTTTGACGAGCAAATCAAACTAGCCTTCATTTACGACTTCGGAAAGAAGCTCCACCTCAAGGGACTCAAGGCATATTCTAACTTCCGCTATAGGGATGGGGATGACATTAACAACATTAGCGGGGCAGCCAATGGATTCAACCCCTCAAACATTCAGAGCGGCAAGGAATTGCGCCTCATGGCTCAATATTTGGAATACACGACCGAGAACGGCGCCTTCATGATCAATGCCGGATGGATGAATCCCTATGACTTCTTTCTCCAACAGCCTCTTTCCAAGCTTTTCCAAAATAATCAGATCGCCAGCGCAAAGGGGATTGGTGGTAATAGTGGCGGAGGGGCTCGGGAGACATTTGTGGGTGATCCCGCATACAACAATAATGTCGCCGCCAAGATCCCTTGGAGTAGCACTTACGATGCATGGGGAGGCACACTCCGTATCAAGCCGACTAAATCAACCTATGCCATCAGTGGACTTTACATAGCGATTCCTAATGCCGCTGGCGCCGTTCAGGGCGTCTACACCCCCACCCAAGTCGCTCCCTATACCTCCGTGCCAAGGAGCCAACTGGGAAAACCAAATCCAAGCTCACGAGGCACAGTAAATAATAACGGACTTTCTAGCTTTGGGGGTGCAGGTTGGAATGCCGTCGGCGAGTGGCAGCCTAATGGGAATAACGGAAATCCCAATGGATTCTATTCCTGCACAGAGTTCGGATGGGAGCCCAAGCTGGGTAGGGACAAACTCGAGGGTAAATATGCTTTTGGAATGATCTGGTGGGGTATTCAGG
>JAPJNA010000011.1 GCA_026461395.1 Chthoniobacterales bacterium
ACAGGGTTGCAATCCACCCAACAACCATCCACAACATCAACCAACCAATACCATCCGAACTTCAGTTTTGATGTGTCCCAACTTTGGGGTCAGGTCAGTAGCCTTCGCGTGATTCTCGATAATGATTTGGCTCACCTCTACGGGGTGCAGACCTTCCGATTCAACGAGGCCGTCAAAAGGAATCGGGCGAGGTTTCCGGAAGATTTCTGTTTTCAGCTGACCGCCGAGGAGGCTTCCCTTTTGACATCGCAGATTGCGATGTCAAAAGCCGGTCGTGGAGGTCGCCGCACGAGGCCCTGGGCTTTCACAGAACATGGTGCCCTCCAAGCAGCCAACATTCTCAATAGCCCGAAAGCCGTAGCCATGAGTGTCTATGTGATTAGGGCCTTTATTCGCCTCAGGGAAGCTATCGCTTCCAACACCTCGTTGGAAAAGCGACTCTCAGTCATCGAGAAGACACTCCTTTCTCACGACTCAGCCCTGAGAGATGTCATCCAGAAAATCCGCCCTCTCTTGCTTCCGCCTCCGGATCCCCCAAAGAAGAGGATCGGATTCCATACGGACCCCTCTTGAATAAGGTCGCCCCTACTCTGCGCCGGGATATGAACGCCGTGTGCTGGGAGGCACGGAGTAGCCTACGCCTTAGCGTAGCCCGCAGGGCGCTGCTCGCGGGAGAGAGAGCGGCAAATGGGCGAGAACGCCCTACGACTGATCAGCGACTACCGCACACGCCTTACTGGGATTTTTTTATCAGTGGCCTCGGAATCGCGCATCCTCCGCGACGCCCTCAAATGGAAAAAGGGGTTGGTTTAATGTGGAACGCTGGAAATCAGGAAATGACTGCCGGGTTTTTGCGTAAAGACGCGGAGAAGGTGAATCAGGAGGTTATGGCCAGTGATTGTACAAGACGTCGACCGGCTTTTGTTTTGGATCTCGAGATGGCTAGGCGTTAACTGTAGGTTTCTGTCTTATGACCACTTCGGCCTCCTCCAGCGCGTTCTATGCCGAGCCGATCTCGTCGTTTCTTGCACAGAGTAATCCCCATATTCTCGGAGAGCTTTCGCGTCCCGGGCTCTTTTCCATCACACCCGATCAATCATCTGCATGGGAGGATGAGATACGTTTGCTAAAAGAAGCTCTTCAGGGAATAGATGGGTTTCTTTGCTTGGAGTTTGATGTGCCTCGAATCGGCAGTCGGATCGATTCTGTTGTTCTTTCCGGTGGATGCATCTTTGTTTTGGAGTTCAAGGTCGGAGAAAACTCGTATCATCGGGAGGCCATCAATCAGGTTTGGGACTACGCGCTCGACCTGAAGAATTTCCATCGGGCAAGCCATCTAGCTCCTATCGTTCCGATCCTGATCTGCACGTTGGCTAAGAAGGGCTCTACCGAATTAAGCCAGCCTTTTGCTGATCAAGTTTACGAACCCATCACCACGAACCCGGAAAACTTCCCGCATCTACTTCGGGCAGCACTTTCGACAATCGAGGCGGCTCCCATTAATGCCGAGGAGTGGATCTCTGCTCCTTACCAACCGACTCCAACGATTATCGAGGCGGCTCAAAGCCTTTATTCGCGTCATTCGGTAGAATCTATTTCTCGACATGACGCCGGGGCTAGAAATCTTGCGATCACATCCAGGCGCGTTGAGGAGTTGATTGATCAAGCCGCACGGCTGAAAGAAAAGCATATCATTTTCGTAACTGGGGTGCCGGGTGCCGGCAAAACACTGGTAGGACTGAATGTTTCCACTCAGCGGAGAGATAAAAACCTAGCTACGCACGCAGTTTTCCTCTCTGGAAATGGCCCTCTCGTGGCTGTTTTAAGCGAAGCCCTAACTAAGGATGAGGTGGCACGCCGAAAAAAAGCGGGTGAACGAAAGCCGCCTATCGGGAAGATTCGTCAAGAGATCAAAGCTTTTATACAAAACATTCATCATTTCCGCGATGAAGGTATTCGCGAACTTAGCCGATCTCCTTCCGAGCATGTGGTCATTTTTGATGAAGCTCAACGCGCGTGGAATCTTGATAAGACCAAAGACTTCATGGCACGGCGAAAAGGCCTAAAAAACTTTTCTCATTCGGAACCCGAGTTTCTTATTTCGTATTTAGACCGCCATACAGATTGGGCCGTAATTATATGTTTGGTTGGAGGAGGTCAGGAAATATATCGCGGTGAGGCAGGTATTTCCGAGTGGCTTAATTCCTTAAAAGCACATTTCCCGTCTTGGCGCGTCCATGTAACCCCTAACCTAAAAGACTCTGAATACGATGCAGTTGATGCGCTCACCTCCCTTCAACAAACTTCTTTCGTCTCTCTGGATAGAAGTCTCCATCTATCCGCATCTATGCGCTCTTTTAGGGCTGAGTCTGTTTCCTCTTTTGTAAAAGCTATTTTAGACAGAGACCGCTCCACCGCTTCGAAATATTTGGATGATTTCCGTGAGCGTTATCCGATTGCTGTTACACGCTGCCTTGATTCGGCAAAAAACTGGATTAGATCCCACGCTCGCGGCTCGGAACGTTTCGGTCTCGTCGCATCCTCCAAAGCTTTACGATTAAAACCTCATGCAGTTGATGTACGCGTTACCATTAATCCCGTTCACTGGTTTTTGAATGATAAAAGGGATGTTCGTTCTAGTTTCTATTTGGAGGATCCTGCTACAGAGTTTCAGGTACAAGGTTTGGAGCTCGACTGGGTCTGTGTAAATTGGGATGCCGATCTTCGCCTCACGCCCTTTGGCTGGAATTATCACTCTTTCGTAGGAAATAAGTGGCAGTCCGTAAGAAAAGATGAGCTCAAGCACTATCTTCTGAACGCATATCGCGTTCTGCTGACTCGAGCGCGTCAAGGTATGGTTATTTTTGTACCTCCTGGCGATGCATCGGACCATACAAGACCGCCGTCCTTCTACGATCACACCTTCGACTATCTCACAGAGATAGGCATCAAAGTAATTTGATCTCAGCGGTTGCAAATGTGGCGTCGCAATCTTGGATGCGGGGCTAGGCGTGCGAGTGAAGCCGTAGTAGAGCTACGGCAATTGAGCAACAACAACGCCCCGCGCCAAGAGTGCAAGAGGCCTGCTTAATTAAGCAGTCCGCCCACAACAGGACTTGAACTTCTTGCCGCTGCCACACGGGCAGGGATCGTTCCGTCCGGCTGTCTTCTGCGGCCTCGGAGCTGGGGCCTTCTGCATGGCCTGATCAAAGGCGGACTGAGCGGCTGGAGCCGATTGCATGGTATCCGGCATTCCGTCATTCGCTCCGAGGTGTCCGTCGGATCCAAGCAGATCCTTCTGCATGAGGTGGCGCGGCATGGAGGCGAGTAACTGCTCGAAGGCCTGGAGGTTGGTCGTGCTGCGGAAGAGGTTGTTCAAGACCTCGTTCTTGATGCTCTCCATGAGCTCGACGAACATGGCATAGGCCTCGGTCTTGTACTCGGTGAGCGGATCCTTCTGGCCGTAAGCGCGGAGGTAGACGGCTTCGCGGAGTCCATCCATCGCGTAGAGATGCTCCTGCCAGAGACGGTCGACGGCATTGAGGATGACGTATTTCTCGAGTCCGCTGCGGGCGGCTTCGTCCTCGATCGCGGCCTTGCGGTCGTAGGCTTCCACGAGGGTCTTGGCGAGGAAGGCGCCGTTGGCCTCGATCTCGCGGGTCTCGAAGGCACACTTCGCAGCGGTGAGGCCGACGGGGAAGGTGGAGTTGACCCACTGGAGGAGTCCGTCGACGTCGGGCTCGGCGTCGCTACTCTCGGTGGTGAGGAAGGCCTGGACCTTCTTCGGGACGACTTCGTTGATCACTTCGTGGATGAGGACGCGGGGGTTCTCGGCATCCATGACCTCGTTGCGGTAGCCGTAGATGACTTCACGCTGTTGGTTCATGACGTCGTCGAACTCAAGCGTCCGGCGGCGCATGAGGTAGTTCCTCTGCTCGACGCGCTTCTGGGCGGTCTCGACGGAGCGGTTGAGCCAAGGGTGCTCCAGTTCCTCTCCCTCTTTCATGCCGAAGGTCTCCATGATCTTGGTCATGCGGTCGCTGGCGCCGAAGTTCCTCATGAGGTCGTCCTCGAAGCTGATGTAGAAGCGGGAGCGGCCAGGATCTCCCTGACGGGCGCAGCGTCCGCGTAGCTGGCGGTCGATGCGGCGCGACTCGTGGCGCTCGGTGCCGAGGACGAAGAGTCCGCCGAGCTCGGAGACTCCCTCTCCTAGCTTAATGTCGGTACCACGGCCGGCCATGTTGGTGGAGATGGTGACGGCTCCCTTCATGCCAGCGCGCGAGATGATCTCGGCCTCCTGCATGTGGAACTTGGCGTTCAGCACGGTGTGGGGAATGTGCTCCCGCTTCAACATGCGGCTGAGGATCTCGGAGGCCTCGACGCTGGCGGTGCCGACGAGGATCGGCTGGCCGCGTCCGTGAGATGCCTTGATCTCGTCGATGGCGGCGGCCATCTTCTCGCGGCGTGTCTTGTAGATGCGGTCGTTCTCGTCGAGCCGTGCGACGGGCCGGTTCGTCGGAATGACGTTCACGGCGAGGCCGTAGATGTCATGAAATTCGTTGGCCTCGGTCTCGGCCGTTCCAGTCATGCCGGCGAGCTTCTCGTAGAGGCGGAAGTAGTTCTGGATGGTGATCGTGGCCATCGTCTGGGTCTCTCGATCGATCTGCACTCCTTCCTTGGCCTCGACGGCCTGGTGAAGTCCGTCGCTCCAGCGGCGGCCCGCCATCTTGCGACCAGTGAAGGTGTCGACGATGACAACCTTGTTCTCCTCGACGACGTACTCGACGTCCTTCTCGTAGAGGCAGTAGGCCTTGAGGAGCTGGGCGATGTTGTGCATCCGCTCAGCAGAGTGGTCGCAGTGCTGCTGGCGCGCGGCTTTCATCGTTGCCTTCCCGGCCTGATCGAGGTCGGGGTCGTTCTCGATGTCGGCGAACTCGGTGAGGAGGTCGGGGAGGACGAAGGCGTTCGGATCGTCGGGATTCAGAAAGCTACGACCCATTTCGGTGAGGTCGGCCTCCTGCTGCTTCTCCTCGATGGTGAAGTAGAGCTCTTCCTTGAGTGCAACGAGCGCATCCTTGGAGGTGTCCTGGTAGAAGGAGAGCTCGGCCTTGTCGGTGAGACGACGAAGCTCGGGATCCTCCATGGCGCGGAGCAGTCCCTTGTTCCGTGGTTGACCGAGCTTCACTTTGAAGAGGGCCATGCCGGCGGCTTCCTTCTCACCCTTGGCGAGGAGATCCTTGGCGTCTGCCACGAGCTTGTTAATGAGGGCGGTCTGCTTGCGGACGAGCTGCTCGACGAGTGGCTTGAAGCGGTCGTACTGGTGGGTGGAGACGGTGGCCGGGCCGCTGATGATGAGCGGTGTGCGGGCCTCATCGACCAGGATGGAGTCGACTTCATCGACGATGGCAAAGTAGTGGCCTCGCTGAACCTGCTGCTCACGACTCGTGGCCATGCCGTTATCGCGGAGGTAATCGAAGCCAAACTCGCTGTTGGTGCCATAAGCGATGTCGCACTCGTACTGGGCACGCCTCTCCTCGGGGGACTGGTCATGCTGGAGTATCCCGGTACTCAAGCCGAGGAACCCGTAGAGCTGTCCCATGCACTCGGCGTCGCGGCGCGCGAGGTAGTCGTTCACCGTGACCAAGTGGACACCGCGTCCGGTGAGGGCGTTCAGGTAAACGGGAAGTGTGGCGACTAGTGTCTTGCCCTCGCCTGTCGCCATCTCGGAGATGCGTCCCTTGTGGAGTACCATGCCGCCGACAAGCTGGACGTCGAAGTGAACCATGTTCCAGGTGTACTCGTAGTCGCAGACCATGAACTGCATCCCGACCATACGGCGGGCCGCATTCTTCACCACCGCAAAGGCCTCGGGGAGGATCTCATGTAGGCGCCTCTGCAGGAGGTCGGGATCCTGGATCTGTGCGAGCTCAGCCTTCCAGGTGGCGGTCTTTTCACGAAGAGCTTCGTCGGGGAGTGTCTGCAGGCCGACCTCGATCTCGTTGATCTTGGCGACAAGGGGGAGCATCCGGCGCACTTCGCGTTGGTTCTTCGATCCGACAATTTTTTTTAAGATCCAGTTAAACATGAAAAAAGCCCCTGTTTGGGGAGGAATCACTAAACCCGAAGGTGATGGCGGGGGCAAGAGAAGCCGAACAGATAAAATATGGAACTCAGAAACTCAGGAACAATGCAGGCTGGGCATGGAGGTGGCTGCGCAGCTTCGAATAAGTGTCCCGTTGATGAGTGGTAGATAAACCTGCCAAATCCCTTCTGGATCTCTTTTTTCCTGAGTTCCTGAGTTCCAAATTATAAATCTTCAGCTTTCTGTATTTCCTCGGCGTTCGCCGAAGAAGGTCTTGAGAAGCTGTCCGCTCTGCTCGCCGAGTACACCGCCGGTGATTTCGCATCTGTGACTGAGTCCCTCCATCTGAAGGATATTAATGCTGCCACCTGCCGCTCCGCCCTTGCGATCATGGCATCCAAAGATGACCCTCCTGACCCGTGAGTTCACCAGAGCCCCAGCACACATAGGGCACGGCTCCTTGGTCACATAGAGGTCGCATTCGTTCAGACGCCAGTCACCGATCGCGTTCTCTGCTTGCGTGATGGCGAGCATCTCGGCATGGGCCGTGGCGTCCTTGAGCGTCTCCACCAGATTTGAGGCGCGCGCTATGATCTTCCCCTCGCGAACGACTACTGCACCGATCGGCACCTCCTCGGATTCATAAGCCTTGAGCGCCTGCCGCAGCGCCTGAC
>JAPJNA010000012.1 GCA_026461395.1 Chthoniobacterales bacterium
ACAGGGTTGCAATCCACCCAACAACCATCCACAACATCAACCAACCAATACCATCCGAACTTCAGTTTTGATGTGTCCCAACTTTGGGGTCAGGTCACTCCCATACCTACAAGATTTGGGTAACTACTCACCGATCAAGGCAATCTTGAATCTTAAACTCTGCCGTAACTAATCCTTGCTGGAGAGCTCAGCACGACTCTCCAAAGCCTTTTACAATTCCCAGAATGATGTAGATACCCTTGCCACCTCCCTTCATGCTCTTATAAGAAACAAACATGAGTCAGGTAGCCTCCATCCCTCCGGCGCAAGCCAACTCTCTGCTGGAATCCAACCCATCGGTCCGACTCATCGATGTGCGAACACCCGCAGAGTTTGGATCACTCCACGCAAGTGGCGCGAGGAATATCCCGCTCGATATCATTCAGAGTGCTTCCCTCCAGGGCGATCATGCTCTCTCCAAGAATGAGCCCGTTTGCCTCCTCTGTGAAAAGGGTGGGCGCGCGACCCTTGCGGCAGGTCATTTGCTGGCCGCTGGCTTTGACAGAGTCCATGTCATCGAGGGAGGAACCCAGGCATGGGTTGCCGCAGGACTGCCGATCGTGAAAGGAAAGAGAAGTTCCATCAGCATCGAGCGGCAGGTCCGCATTGGTGCCGGCAGCCTAGTTCTGATGGGAGTCATCCTCGGAGTTTTTGTGAACACCGTTTTCCTAGCTCTTCCCGCCTTTGTCGGGGCAGGACTCATCTTTGCCGGAGTCACCGACTGGTGCGGCATGGGACTCTTGCTAGCACGGGCTCCTTGGAACCGATAAGAGAGAGGCTAAATGCCTCTTACAGAATTGCTAGGGATAGTTGGTTTGGGCGCTCTTCTAACCCAATCCCAGAATAAAGCGTTCAACGGCCACAGCGAAGCCCTCCTGCTCGTTGGAGAGAGTGACATCGCGCGCCGCCTTTTGAACGTCAGGCTTCGCGTTGCCCATGGCAATACCCACGCCGGAGCGCTCGAACATCAGGACATCGGTCGGCATATCACCGATCGTTGCGATGGCGGCGGAGGGGATGTTGTACTTGGCGGATAGATACTCGACGGTCGAGCCCTTGTTGGCCTCAGGGTGCGTGATATCGAGGTAGTAGGGCTGCGAGGGTTCAGCGGAGACATGCGAGCCGAATTCCTTGTGGGCAGCCTCTGTGGCAGCCTGAATCGAGCTTAGGTCGTCACTCACGCCGACGATTTTCGCCACGTTCTCGGTAATGGATTCGATATCATCCACCACCTGTGGATCGAACTTCACCGTCCAAGCCTCACGGTCCACATGGGGCGCCTTACGGTTACCGACATACCATTTGGCTCCCTGATAAACCCAGACATCAAGCGACATCGACTTGAGGAGCTTGAACATCGGTTTCACGAGATCTTGCTGGATAACCTTCTGGTCGATGACATTCATCTCTCTATCGACAACAATCCCGCCGTTGAAACCCGAGATCGGTGTCGTGAGCTTCAGGGGATCAATGAGCATCGACATCCCGCGAGGGGGTCGACCGCTTGTGACGGCGAAGAGAATGCCGGCATCATGGAGTTTGTGAACTGCTGCAATGGCTCGCTCCGTGAGAACTTTTTCCTGAGTGACCAGAGTGCCGTCACGTCGGCGATCATCATTCGTATATTCTTGGAAGTTGTCATAAAGTTTTGAAGGGATGAGCTAAAGGGTTGAAAAGATGGGCCTCAATGGCGATTAGGAACGGTCTCTCATAGCCACAGCCGGAAGTGGTGTCAAACGTCCGCCTTGTCTTGCTTGAATACGCCGCCAGGTGCGAAAGGGGGCTTTTGCTGGCACGGGCAACCCAAAACCGATAAAGTAAACGGGATGAACTCTCGGAAGCACCTGCTCCAGCCGATCCTCGATTCCTACCGCGAGAGCGGAGGAATCAACCATGTCGACCGGTCGAATCTTCCTTCGAAAAACGCTGTTGCCACGCTCAGCGAGGATCTTCTGCACCTGCTCTTTCCTGGCTTCTTCTCCGACGAGGCCGTCTCCTCTGAGAAGTTGCCCGGTGCAGCGCAAGAGATCATCGACAAGATCGCAGACCAACTCGATTCGGCGATCACCGTCAGCCTACGCGAGGCCAGTATCTCCGACGAGGAACTCAGGAAAAAAGCGAGCGACATCACAGAGCGCTTCTTCGCCGGCATTCCCGGTGTCCGTGCCCTACTCAAGACAGACGTCGAGGCCGCCTACGCAGGTGACCCGGCGGCACGCAGTCTCGAAGAGATCGTTCTGGCTTATCCAGGTCTGGAAGCAGTCGCCATACAGCGCGTCGCCCATCTGCTCCATCGTGAGAATGTCCCCTTGCTTCCCCGCATGATGACCGAATGGGCCCACAGCCGTACCGGAATCGATATCCATCCGGGAGCATCCATCGGTTCACACTTCTTCATCGACCACGGTACCGGCGTCGTCATTGGTGAAACTTGCGTCATCGGCAATAGGGTCAAACTCTATCATGGGGTCACCTTGGGAGCCCGTAGCTTTCAGAAGGATGAGCAGGGCGAGATCATCAAAGGGATCCAGCGTCACCCTCAAGTAGAGGATGATGTGGTGATCTATCCCAACGGGATTATTCTAGGTGGGGATACGGTGATAGGAGCACGGAGCACGATCGGAGCAAATGTCTTCCTGATGAAGAGTGTACCCCCCGACACGCTCCTTATCCGGGGG
>JAPJNA010000013.1 GCA_026461395.1 Chthoniobacterales bacterium
AAGTTATCCCATGCCATTCTCCGGGCCCTGTCTGCAGCTCCGCCAGATCCACCCTAAGACTCTCGGAATCACCGAGATCTCCACCTGCCTGAATAGTGAGCATGGGCTTCCCTTCACTCCAATTAATGGACCGCAACTCGCGTTGAATCGCATCGATGGTCTGGGCCGTTTTCCCTGGTCCTTCTGACTGGACAGGTTTGGGTGAGAACTTTTGCGGGTTCAGGAAGGACCCGGAGACACTGACCTTGACCCCTGCAATCTCAAAGGTAGCAGAGCTCAATCGAAACTGAGACGGAGGACAGATAATCAGGCCGCGGACATGATCGAGTCTTAGGCGGGGCTGTTCGGAAGCCCCCAGAGGGATATCAAGCGTGGCATCGCGGAGAAAAATCCTCTCGAGGCGCGGGGTGCGCCGCAAAAGCGAATCCATGTTCATAGAGACGGCAATCCTGTCGGCAGAAACAATCAACCGTTGCGCTGGCGTCAGGTCGTGAATCTCTAATCGATCCAGAATAAAGCCGCGCGTCGGGCTGAAAAGAACTCGTCCAATGCTGACTCTGTAGAACTTGCCTCCAAGCAATCCTTCCGCCTTCACCCGCGCGGCATCTCCGAGACCATACGTGGAGGTGATTACCAAGAGGATGGGAATTCCAAGAAGGAGACCACAAAAGAGAAATCCGAAAAGCGTGGCGGCTATGTACCGTAACAGATGGTCCAGCCTGCCTTGGAAGGTGCGTCGATCCATCACTTCCCTCCTCCTTAGCCGAGGAATGATCGTTGGCTCCGGATTGCTCATCGCACAACCTTCTGGATTGCAGAGCTTCTTGTAAAGCAGGGGAAGTGAGTACCTACACCAATGAGTAGGGATCGACATCAATAGTCATGATGACTCCCTCGGGAAGCTTCAATTCCAAGGACACATCACGGACAAGTCTGGCCAGCACGATGCCTGATTTCGACTTAAGCGTTACATGGAACCGATATTGCCCATGAGACCTTTCTAGGGGAGCTGGGAACGCCTCGGACACCTCGACAGAAGCCGGAGCTTTCTTGCGAAAAATCGCGGCGATATGTCCAGCCGACCGTGTTGTTTTTTCGAGTGAAACACCACGAATCTGAATCAGAACCATGCGTGTGAAAGGCGGGTGTCGAAACGCCTCCCGGAAGGAGATCTCCTGCTCGAAAAAACCGGCGTAGTCATGATGCCGGGCATGCTGGATGGAGGGACTGGCCGGCGAGAAGGTCTGGACGATCACCTCCCCCTCGGTCTCGCCGCGACCAGCACGACCCGCAACCTGAGTGAGGAGCTGAAAAGTCCGTTCCCCAGCCCGGAAATCGGGAGAGTGAAGGCCTATGTCGGCATTGATAATGCCAACAAGGGTGACGTTCGGGAAATCGAGCCCCTTGGCGATCATCTGTGTACCTAGCAGGATATCGATCTGACGGGCTCGGAATTTTCCCAGTACTTCGGCATAAGAACCTCGACGGGACATGGTGTCGGCATCCATCCGCGCAAGACGTGCCTTCGGAAAAAGTCGCCTGATTGTCTCCTCGACCCGTTGGGTGCCGATGCCGGAATGCTGAATGTCTGGATCCTTGCATTCGGGACAGCGCTCAGGAGGCTTTGCTCCATGGCCACAGAGATGACAGGCAAGGCGGTTATCCGCGCGATGCAGGGTCAGGGAGAGGCTGCAATTTGGGCAGCGGCAGACATGCCCGCACTGTTGGCAGAGCAGGGAGGTCGAGTAACCACGCCTGTTAAGGAAAAGGATGGTCTGCTGGCCGGCCTCCAGACGCTTGGTCATTGCCATTTGTAACGGCGCAGAGAGCCCTCCCTCCGATTTGGCGCGTTTTCCCTGGAGTCGCAAATCCACCACCCTGATCAGAGGCATGAGTTGACCATCGGCACGGCGTGGAAGCTCCAGAAGGTTATACTTACCACGTTGGACATTCTGGAAGCTCTCCACAGATGGTGTGGCGCTTCCCAGAATCACGAGAGCTCCTTCAAGCCTCCCCCTCATCACAGCCACATCCCGCGCATGATAGCGCGGTGTTTCTTCCTGCTTGTAGGTATTTTCGTGCTCTTCATCCACAATGATGATCCCTAGATTCTGCAGTGGAGCGAAGACAGCGCTGCGAGCCCCGATGGCGATCCGGGCGTCACCTCGCTGAAGACGCATCCACTCCTCGCGTCGCTCGGCATCGGTCAGATGGCTGTGCAGAACGGCCACTCCGGCCCCCTCTTTGCCCGCGTGATCAAAGCGGGATCGAAAACGCTCCACGGTCTGGGGCGTCAGGGCGATCTCGGGTACAAGCACGAGGCCGCTCTTTCCTGACTCAAGGGTGCGAGCCAGAGCCCGGAGATAAACTTCCGTTTTTCCGCTACCGGTGACTCCATGCAGCAGATAGGGAGAGGGAGCCATTGCGTTTGTTTCAAGATCATTAAGCGCATGCTCCAGGGTCCCGACGACCACCTGTTGATCTGCGTTGAGTTTTGGAATTTTCCCCGGAAGGATTTCTTCCGCTTCAAATTGCCCACCCGTCCTACGCTCAAGGACAATACGAATCAATCCAGCCTCCATCAACGCTTTGAGCGAGGACTCGGAAGCTGCACATCGACTCAATAATTCCTGTGAGGCAATCGGATCAGGAAATTTCTCGAAATGCTTAAGGATTGCACCTTGTTTGGGAGCGCTTTTTTCAATCCGTTGCAGCTCTTCGACCTCAATCCGTTGGACTAGTGAAACCATCCGGACTTTCCTACCAGCGATGGTCTCGCCCCTCATCATCGGGGGGAGCATGGAGCGCATGACCGCGGCTATTGGCGCGCAGTAATAATCGGCCATCCAGTTGGCCAGACGCATCATGACAGGCGGAAGACTTGTCTCTTCGCCAACCAGTGCCACAAGCGGCCTGATGCCCGGAACAACGGAATGATCCAGTAATTCAAGTATAGTCCCCACCGCGCGGCGGTTGCGCACCATCACGATTACGCGTGAACCGATCGTGACCTGATCTAGCAACGCTGATGGAACAGAGTAATCCAATTTCCTTCCCTCGGACCGGTCGATCAGGATGCGGGCGAAGGAAGGCATGGAAGAGAAGGATGAAACCTGAAACTTGAAACCTGAAGGACTTTTATCAGCCTCGCCTCCTTACGTGCAGGTTGCAGTTATTCAATTCCATCTCTCCCAACAGTCCAGCACTTCAAGATTCAAGTCCTTTTCGACTGATCCTATTTCAGGTCTCAGGTCTCAAGTTTCATCCTTCATAGGCACTGCGGATGCAGTGCCTACTCCGTAATGATATCCTTGTAGGTCATTCCCGAAGGAATCATCGGAAGCACATGTGCCGTGTAGGGAGTCATGACATCCAGGACATAAGTTTCCTTAGAGTCGAGCATCCGCTGAAGGGCTGCTCGAAGATCTTTCTTGTGAAGAACTCGCTCGGCAGGAACCCCGAATCCCTTGCAGATACCGAGGTAATCGGGGTAGATACGCTTCAGATCCTTAGGATCTCCCAGAAAGGTGTGTCCGCGGTTGCTCTCGTAGAAGCGGTCTTCCCACTGCACCACCATGCCAAGATGCTGGTTATTCAGGATGATCACCTTGGAGGCGATATCGTCGATATGTGCCGTTGCCAGTTCCTGGACATTCATCAGGAAGGAGCCGTCTCCATCGATATCGATGACCTGCTTGTCAGGGCGGCCCAGTTTGGCACCCAGCGCGGCTGGATAGCCGAAGCCCATGGAGCCAAGTCCAGCCGAAGTCACCAGCGTGCGAGGTTCTGTGAAGTTATAGTACTGGGCCGCCCACATCTGGTGCTGGCCCACTCCGGTGGTGATGATGGCTTCCCCCTTTGTGAGTTCCATCAGGAGTTCGATCACGTGCTGGGGCTGAATCGCATCAGGCGTGTCCTTGTAGCGGAGAGGATGATCCTTCTTCCACTTCTCGATCTGCTTGTACCAGGCAGGGAAACGGGTGTGGCCTTTTTTCACCGGCTTGCTGCCGGCCCGGTCGAGTTCCTTGTTAAGGCGCCCAAGGGCATCCTTCACGTCACCCAGGATCGGGAGCTTCACAGCGCGGTTTTTGTTGATCTCCGAGTTGTCGATGTCGATGTGGACGATCGTGCCATGCTCGCAGAATTTCTCCACCTTGCCGGTCACGCGGTCGTCGAAGCGAACACCGATGGCCAGCAGGAGATCGGCTTCGTTGACTGCATTGTTGGCATAGACCGTGCCGTGCATCCCAAGCCACTTGAGCGAGAGCGGATGGGTCTCGGGAAAGCAACCGATTCCCATGAGCGTCGTGGCCACGGGAATCTGGGAGCGTTCGGCAAACTCGGTCAGTTCCTTAGAAGCCTCTGCCGTGATCACGCCGCCGCCGCAGTAGATCATCGGCCTCTTGGCCGAGGCAATCAGGCCCAGCATCTCTTGAAGGGCCAGATCATCCGCGCGGCGCACGGGATTGTAGCCGCGCAGACTGATAGTCTTAGGGAAGATCGGATGGGCAGTCTGGTTCTGGATGTTCTTGGGAATATCGACCAATACGGGGCCGGGACGTCCGCTCTGGGCGATGTGGAATGCCTCCTTGATGATCCGAGGAATATCGTTGATATCCCAGACAAGATAGCTGTGCTTCACCACAGGAAGGGTCATCCCGAAGAAATCGGTCTCCTGGAAAGCGCCACGTCCAATCATCTCCTGGGGCACCTGTCCGGTGATCGCAACCAGCGGAACAGAATCCATATAGGCATCGGCGATGCAGGTCACGAGATTCGTGGCACCGGGACCAGAAGTCGCCATGCAGACGCCGGCCTTACCGGTCACGCGGGCATACCCCTCCGCGGCGAATCCACCGCCCTGCTCATGGCGGGGCAGGATAGTACGGATCTTCTTTGACTTGGTCAGAGCCTGATGGATCGGCATCGAACAGCCGCCGGGATAGGCAAAGACAAAATCCACCCCCTCACGCTCAAGAGAGGCGACCAGAATCTCAGCCCCATTCATGACAACGCCACGCTCATTGCTGGGGGCGGATTTGATGGATTTGGATTTTTTGGGAGCGGATTTCGATGCCATGGCAGGAGGTTTATGTCACCTCAAGGTAGTGGAAGTGTCGAGAGACAAAAAAGGGGAGCCTCTTTCGGAGGCTCCCCTTTTTCATATATATTTTAAGGTTACTGAGCTTGGTTGGAAGCGCAAAGTACGCTTCCATTGGTAAGAATAGGAGAATTACTTCCAGTTAGACTGATGGCCGAACCGCCACATGTCACTATGGAACCACCCTTGGCAGCATAGGGACCAGTAGCGGCAAAGGTAAGGTTAGAACTAGTACCTGAAATTCCTGCCGTGCAGAGAAATATAGTTGAAGGGTCAGAATTGCTTGAAACAGCCCATACGAGAGTATTGGTAGGCTGACCTTTAACGTTTCTCATGTTGCTAAAAACCGTAGCAGAGCAATAATTCGGAACTATCGCATTGCTCCAAGCGGTGACGCTATTGCTAAGATCACCAGGGAACGCACCGGACCCACCAGCAGTCTGAGAATCAAGCGAGGCACTTTGAGTCAACACATAGAGCTGGCGGTAGTTACTGGTAGTCTGCGTTATCTGCCCCTTCGCAAGCGCACCGGTGATTGCTGGGAGGGCCAGTGAGGCAAGAACCGCAATGATCGAGATAACGACCAAGAGTTCGATAAGGGTGAAGGCGGCAAATTTGCTACGGAGGGATTTGAGGGTTTTCATGGGTTTGTGATTAAATTTTATTTTGGTGGGGATTCCAACTGTTGAAACATGTATCTCACAGTCCTATTCGTCAAGTGCTGGTTTATCTTCTACTCTTCTACTCTTTCACTCTTGGAAATTGGGGCTAGCCGTGGGAGCTTTCAGAATCAAGACGGCTAGCGGGGGAAGATCGACCTCGATGGAATGAGTCCGACCATGTGCCTCCACCCCGCAGGATTCAATGCGAGCAGTGGATGTGCATCCGCTGCCTCCGAATTCTTCGGCGTCGGAATTAAGAATAGGCTCGTAGCTTCCATCTATCGCCACCCCGATTCGATATCCATGACGGACGACAGGTGTGGCATTAACAATGACCAGCAGATCGTTCCCGGCCCCGGCAGGAGCCTTGCGAAGGAACGACCAGACTGTGTTCTCCGCATCATGGAAGTCAATCCACTCGAATCCCTCGGGGCGGTCATCGAGCAGTGCTAGAGCCGGCTCGCTTCGATAGACCTCATTCAGGCGCTTCACGAGCCGCTGCATTCCGGAATGGGGCTGATGCTCCAGCAGGTGCCAGTCGATGCTTTGGTCGTGATCCCACTCGCGCCACTGGCCGATCTCGCAACCTTGGAAAAGAAGCTTTTTTCCGGGATGAGTCCACATCCAGCTCAGGAACATCCGCAAGTTCGCCGCCTTCTGCCAGTCATCCCCAGGCATTTTATTCATCAAGGATCCCTTTCCATGGACCACTTCGTCATGACTCAGCACCAGCATGAAATGCTCATGGTAGGCGTAGAGCATCGAGAAGGTGATCTCACCCTGATGATGCTTCCGGTGGATCGGCGGACGGGCAATGTAGCGGAGCGAGTCGTTCATCCATCCCATGTTCCACTTGAAACCGAAGCCCAGCCCTCCCTCATAGACGGGCTTGGAAACTCCGGGCCATGCCGTCGATTCCTCGGCGATCGTCATGACTCCGGGATGGCGTGCGTAGCAGGCGGTGTTGAAGGCCTTCAGGAACTCGATCGCCTCGAGATTCTCCCGACCTCCGAAGCGGTTCGGGACCCACTCCCCAGCCTCGCGCGAGTAGTCGAGGTAAAGCATGGAGGCCACGGCATCCACGCGAAGACCGTCGATATGGTACTGGTCGAGCCAGAAGAGGGCATTGGAGATCAGGAAGTTCCTGACCTCGTTACGTCCGTAGTTGAAAATTAGAGTTCCCCAGTCGCGGTGCTCACCGAGACGCGGATCCTCATGCTCATAGAGTGCCGTGCCGTCGAATCGTGCGAGACCATGCGCATCCTTAGGGAAGTGCCCGGGCACCCAGTCGAGGATCACCCCGACACCCGCCTGATGGAGCGCGTCGATGAGATGACGAAACTCATCCGGCGATCCAAACCGGCTGCTCGGGGCGAAGAAGTTAACCACCTGGTAGCCCCATGATCCGTCGAACGGATGCTCCATGACTGGTAGCAGCTCCACATGGGTGAATCCCATCTCCTTCACATAGGCGACGAGCTCCTCGGAAAGCTCGAGATAGCTCAGAGGTCGATCCTGCTCCTCGGGACGCCTTCGCCATGATCCAAGATGGACTTCATAGACCGACATCGGCTCCGCATAGGCATTCCTACGGGCCCTATGCTCCATCCAGTTTTGGTCCCTCCATGCATAGCGCTCAAGATCTGTCACCATGCATGCCGTGCGAAGATCATGCTGTGCGAAGAATCCATAGGGATCCGTCTTCAGAAAAATATCCCCATGGGGGCCGCGGATCTCGAATTTGTAATGCTCTCCCTCGGCAACTCCGGGAATGAAAATCTCCCAGACACCGGATCCCCCAAGACGCCTCATCATGTGGCGGCGACCATCCCAAGCATTGAAATCCCCGACGACGCTGATCCGCTGCGCATTGGGGGCCCAGACGGCGAAGGAAGTTCCATCGATGCCATCTATTATTCGAGGATGAGCTCCAAGGACTTTGTAGGCCTCCAGATGTTCTCCCTGCCCAAGCAGATAGAGGTCCAGCTCCCCAAGCGTCGGGGCAAACGCATACGCATCGCTAGAACTAAGTGATGAGCCGTCTGCCAAGGTCACCTCGATAGTGTAATCAGCCCCTCCAGTGAAAAGAGTTTGTGTTGTCTGGCCTTCGAACAGCCCCTCAGCATGTACCTTCGTGAGAGCGAGCTTCTCCCCATTGGAACAACTCAGCGTGATACTAGAGGCTCCCGGATAAAACACACGGGCAATGCTTCCACCCTCACTCTGACCCTTGCCCTCGCCCGCATCGATCCTGCGAACGCCGAGAATGCGATGGGGATCGCAGTGGCGGCATTCCAGTAGGGGATAGAGATCCGCTGGAGAGAGAAGCATGAAAACCGAGGCTGGGTCAGAAGAGGAAGCGCAGGGGGAAATGCTCTTGTTCATTGCTTAACCATGATCCCCAAACCATCGGACGACAAGGTCATCCGCACCAGCGCGCGTCGTCAGGGAGGGATCAGATGGCTTCGAATCGACTCAGCGTACGGAAGATTTCGTAGCGCTCGGCGATGTCGGCCTTCGTTACCGTCCTCAGTCGATCCATGCTGAAGGACTGGACATTAAAACTCGCAAGCACGCTTCCTTCCACGACAGCTTGGCGGAGATACTCGAATGGGATGTCTTTTTTCTCGCTCAGTTCGTCATCGCTGAGATGGCGGCTGGCCAGATATCCAGCCAGACCACCGGCAAAACAATCACCGGCACCGGTTGGATCATGAATATCCTCGAGGGGATAGGCGGGGCAGCTGAAGAACTGCCCATTGCCGAAGAGCAGGCAACCATGCTCTCCCTTCTTGATGGCGACAATGGAGGGGCCCATTTCGCGGATACGGTGCCCAGCCTTGATCAGGCTGGTCTCACCAGTCAGTTCACGCGCTTCGCCATCATTGAGAATCAGCATGTCGACTCTGGCAATCAGGCGCACCAACTCCTCCTTTGCAATGTTGATCCAGAGATCCATCGTGTCAGCGATGACGAAATGGGGGCGGATCAACTGATCGAGCACATGGTGTTGGAGTGCCGGGGCGATATTACCCAGCAGGACCATCCGGGCCGAACGGTATGACTCGGGGAGGTCGGGGGTGAAGTTCTCGAAAACATTCAGCTCGACCGAGCGGGTCTCGCGCTGATTCATGTCCCACATGTATTCACCGGACCAGCGAAAGGTCTTTCCGGGAACAACCTGAAGCCCCATGAGATCAATATTCCGATTCTTGAAAAACTCGATATTATCCTTCGGAAAATCATCTCCGACAATTCCCACAAGATTTACCGGGGAAAAGAAACTGGCTGCCACGGCAGCATAGGAAGCGGAACCGCCGAGTATATCGGCGCGTTCCTCGAGCGGTGTTTTGACGGTATCGAGGGCGATGGAACCAAGGACGAGCAGGGACATAGAAAAAGATATTTAGGATTAAGACTAAAGGCTGAGGAAGAGAGAGGGCACTACTTAACCACGACTGATTTCTTGGAGCTCAGTTTGGAGCACCAGAGAACGATCGGCGATGCCACGAAGACCGAGGAGTAGGTTCCGACCAAGATACCGATCAGAATCGCAAAGGCGAAATCCTTAAGCACAGCTCCCCCGAAGAAGAAGAGGGTCGCCACGGAGAGTAGCGTCATACCGCCGGTAAGTATCGTGCGGCCGAGCGTCTCATTGATGCTGCGGTTCATCAGCGCCTCAACACTTCCACTAGTACGGTTGCGGAGTCCCTCGCGAATACGGTCATAAACGACGATCGTGTCGTTGATCGAATAGCCAGCAATGGTCAGGATTGCCCCCACCATCACAAGGGAGAGTTCGCCGCCCGTGAGGGAGAAAACGCCAACCGTTATGATTACGTCGTGAAGGAGTGCCACAAGGGCACCCACCGCGAAGGAGAACTCGAAGCGAAGCGTCACGTAAATCAGAATGCCGACCATACCGAGGCAGAGCGCGAGGAGTGCCCTCTTGGCAAATTCGAGACCGATCTGGGCTCCAACTTTTTCTTGCTGGGCGACAACGAGTTTTCGGTCAGTAAAGCTAGCCTTCAATTTGTCGAAGATCCGACTAGATGTGTCCTCCGCACTCCGAATCGCAATCATCTGCTGAGTGCCTGCTTGTTCCAGTTGGATCGTCTCCTCAGTGAGATGAAGGGGCTCAAGCGCAGCGCGAACCTCGTTGACATTCAGGACCGGTTTGGAGTCGATGACAAGGAGATCGCCTCCGCGAAAATCGATACCGAAGTTATTGGCCCCGCGCACCGCAAAAAAAGCAATTGATCCACCGATCAGGATAACGGAGACGAAAACAGCGATTACCCGCTTGCCCAGGAAGTCGAACTGATGGCTCGGCGCCAGATTCGCCATCGTGAGGCGCTTCAGTCCAGCATACTTCATCATCCAACGGAATGCGGTACGGGTGAAGAGGATCGCCGAGAAGAGCGAGGCGACGATACCAAGCATCAGTGTGACGGAGAAGCCGCGAACAGGTCCGGTGGCCTGCCAGAAAAGGATGCCAGCCGTGATGAGTGTCGTGGCGTTTGCGTCGAAGATGGCGCTGAAGGCCTTATTGTAGGCGCCGTCGAGAGCCGCTCCAAGCGACTTGCCAGCGCCGAGTTCCTCGCGCAGGCGCTCGTACAGAAGCACGTTGGCATCCACGGCGAGGCCGATCGTCAGGATGATACCGGCGATGCCGGGCAGCGTCAGAACAAAATGGAACATCGCCATCATTCCGAAGAGCAGGATGATGTTGATCCAGAGTCCGATGAGGGCGACAGAACCAGCAAGTCGGTAGTAGAAGAGAACGAAGAGCATCACAAGGGCGAGGCCTCCGATACCCGAGACAATGCCGCTGCGGATCGAGTCCTGTCCGAGTGTAGGAGAGACACTGCGTGTCTCCTCGATCGTTACGGGGGTGCGGAGTGGGTTCTCCAGGACACTGGCTAGCTCGCGGGCCTCCTTCTCCTTGAAGTTTCCGGTGATCTGAGCCTGACCTCCGGCAATCGGATTCTTCACCGAAGGGGCGCTCTGGATCTTGCCATCCAGCAGAATGGCAAGTCGTCCTTGATGAGGAGCCAGTTGCTGGGTCAGTTCGAAGAACGTCTTGGCTCCCTCACCGTCGAGATTGAGCGTGACGCCGTATCCCTGCTGATCAAAAAAAGCAAAAGCCTTGGTCACATGCTCGCCGGTTAGATCAGCCTCTTTCTTCACGAGCAGGCGCTCGGTGATCTCCTTGCCCTGATTGTTCTGGGAGTGCTCCTTGATAAGGAATCCCGGCGGCAGGATCGCCTCCCCCTTATCGATTTGAGCGATGAGGGCTGCGGAATTGTGATGGACTTCCGCAAATTCAAGCTTCGCCACCTGCTGGAGTTGCTCCTTGGTAGACTGAATCTGCCCGGGATCAAGGCCGGGAATCTGCACAAGAATCCTGCTGGAACCCTGCGGGGCGATCACAGGCTCGCTGACGCCGAATTTGTCCACGCGCTTACGGATCACCTCAACCGCCTGCTGGAGCATATCGGCCGTGATCGGCTGGTCATTCTGCGGAACCAATTGAAGCAAGAAAGATGTGCCGCCGCGCAGGTCTAGCCCGAGATGAATCTTCTTGGCAGGTGGAGTCGCCGAATCAAGGCAGAAGAGCAGTAGCAGTGTCGTCAGGATGGCACCTAGCCAGCGCTTCTTGCCATCACTCTCCGTGGAAAAGTACCAGGCAAAGAGACCTAGAATCAGCAGTCCAAAGAAAAAGGTGAGCAGTGGCGTCATCTAGCGTGGGGAAGTTGGAGCGTCGGCGCGTAGAGTAATCTTGGATGCTGTCAGTGAAACTCGCGGAGAATTGGGGAAATTAGGACGCTGGGGTTTCCGCGATTTCCTCGGAAGAGCGGTCTAGAACAGTGGCAACGGAAGCCTTGTCGATCTCGATCTTCACATTGTCGGCGATCTTCAACAGGACAGTTCGCTCTTTCACGTTAGAGATCATACCGTGGATTCCCGAGCTGGTTACCACCTTGTCTCCCGTTTTGATCGATTCGATAAGCTTCTGCTGCTCCTTACGCTGCTTCTGCTGGGGACGGATCAGAAGGAAGTAGAAGATGACACCGATGAAGATCAGCGGCGCGAACTGGGTGATGGGATTAGGAGCAGGCGCTCCAGCGGTGGAGGCGGCATCGAGGATTAAAAGGGATGTTGCAGAAAAAACCATAGCCTCTCTTGGTAACCTAGGATCGCCCTCAAGAGCAAGGACTCAAAAGAGAGATTCCAAGGGACGAAGGGGGGAGGGGGATTCAAAAAGATCCTCTTGATCCCCTTGATGCCTCCCAGCGATCACTGCCCCAAATAGGCTGCCTGAATCTCGGGGCGGCTCTTGATCTCGGCGGAGGGACCTTCCAGATGGATGTGCCCCGTCTCGAGGACATAGGCGTAGTTACTGATTTTCAAGGCGAGCGCGGCATTCTGCTCAACCAGCAGTATCGTCATACCCCTCTCCTTGTTCAGCGAGACCAAGCGCTCGAAGATGGTTTCCACAAGCAGCGGCGCTATCCCCAGCGAGGGCTCATCGAGCATGAGACAGCGAGGCCTTCCCATCAGGGCACGTCCGATTGCGAGCATCTGCTGCTCCCCGCCGCTGAGTGTGCCAGCACGCTGGGTGATGCGTTCCTTAAGTCGTGGAAAAAATTCACCGACCCATTCCAGGTCGGCACCGATCTCCTTGCGATCCCGCCGGAGATAAGCCCCCATCATCAGATTTTCCTTCACCGACAGATCGGGAAAAACCAACCGCCCCTCGGGGACATGGGCGAGGCCGTCAGCGACAATCCTGTGAGCGGGCCATCCGGCGATCTCCCGTCCATCAAATTTGATCGATCCTGCAGAGGAGGAAACAAGTCCCGAAATCGTACGAAGCGTCGTGGATTTACCGGCGCCGTTGGCTCCTATGAGCGTGACGATGCTACCCTTAGGAACTTTCAGAGAGAGGCCATTTAGCGCACGAATCCCGCCGTAGCATACCTCCAGTCCGGAGAGTTCCAGCATCGGGTGAAGAGAATTAAGGCTCATCCAACAACCTCCCCATGATCTTCCCCGAGATAGGCCGTAATGACCTTGGGATTAGCGCGAATCTCCTCGGGTGTACCCGAAGCGAGCACTTTCCCCTGATCCAGCACGTAGAGGCGCTCACAGATGCCCATGACGACCTTCATATCATGCTCGACAAGCAGCACCGCCGTGCCGAATTCATCTCGCAAGCGGGCAATAAGGCGTTTTAGTTCCTCCTTCTCGGTTGGATTCATTCCCGCAGCGGGTTCATCCAGCAGCAGAAGACGAGGCTTGGTCGCAAGAGCCCGCACAATCTCCAGACGACGCTGGTCCCCGTAGGGAAGGCTGCGACTCGGATGGAGCGCAGCGTGCTGGAGTCCGAAATAGGAAAGCAGTCGGTGGCCCTCCTCTTGGATCTCTTCTTCCTCACTACGGAATGATCTCCCGCGTCGCACAGTATTGATAAGGCCATTGCGCAACCGAGCGATAAACGAGGTCCGGACATTCATTCCCACATCGAGTGAGCCAAAGAGACGGATATTCTGGAATGTTCGCGCCATGCCGAGAGTGTTGATTTCATGCGACGGCAATCCCGCGACTTGTCCCCCCTCGAAAAGAATCTCCCCCTCGGTCGGCCTGTAAACACCGGTCAGGATATTGAATAGCGAGGTTTTACCGGCCCCGTTCGGGCCGATCAATCCCAGCAACTCGCCAGCCTCAATCTTGATCGAGACATCAGTGAGAGCAGCGATACCTCCGAAGCGAAGGGAGCAGTTCCGAACCTCAAGCAGTGAATGTCCAGCACTCATGAAGCGTTATCGGGCTTGGTTTCAGTTCTTCCCATAGGAAGCTTAGGCAGAAATCTGCGGAAGAAGGGACCCAGGGATTCCGTCGGGCGAAAGATCATGAAAAGGATGATAATGAGCGCGTAGACGACCATCCGGTACTGGGAAAGATCGCGCAACCACTCGTTGAGCAGTGTGATCAAGATGGCTGCAACGGCAACCCCCACCGGCCTGCCAAGACCGCCCAGGATGACCATGACGATGATCTCGAAGGAGCGAAGGAAGTTGAACCCCTCGGGACTGATAAACTCGACAGCATGGGCATAGAGAGCACCAGCCACCCCGGCGAAGAAGGCTCCTATCACGAAGGCTGTGACCTTGAAGCGCGTCGTGTTGATCCCCATCGCCGCAGCGGCAATTTCGTCGTCACGCACTGCCTGAAATCCCCGACCGTAAGTTGATCGAACCAAGGCGATCATCGAGTAGAGAGTTACCGCGGCAAACCCTATCGCCCAGAAGAGATTCGTTGCCGGCAGAATCCCCTCCATGCCGCGCGCCCCCCCAACGGCATTGGTGTTCTGGAGTAGGACCCGGATAATCTCACCGAAACCCAGCGTAACCATCGCCAGATAGTCTCCCCTCAGACGAAGCGATGGCCCACCCACGATCAGGCCCGCAAAGGCCGCAATCAGACCTGCAATAATCAGCACGGGAAGGAAGGTCAACTGCGAGGCCCAGGAAGTGCCCGTCCACGCAAGTTGGGGAAGCATTGCCGGCAGCGCCTTTCCGGTCAGCAGTGCCGAGGTGTAGGCGCCGACCGCCATGAAGGCGGCATGACAGAGGGAGAACTGCCCGGTCTCCCCCATTACGAGATTCAGCGAGACAGCCAGGATGACATTGATGGCGGCAAAGAGAATGACCTGCGTCGTGTAGGGGTCGGTCCATCCCCCGCAGAGTTGGAGGAGCACCGCCAAGGCAATCCCGGCGCCCAGAGCTAGGCGCGGATTCTTGATACGAGCGTGATAGGAACGGGACACGTTAAGAAAATTACCCTCAAGTTGTGCTCAATCGGAGCCTTTTCTGACAACGGGATTCGGCAGCACTAGAGAGAAGTCGGAAGTCCAGGGATTTTCGGTGAACTCGGATTGCTCTAAACGCCTGATCATCTGCCGGCAGAGAGAAAGCACCAGCTCAAGATCTAGCCCATGATGCCAGGGGGCATAAGGAATAAGGTTCGCTTCAGCGAGGAGAAAAAGTCTGCGTGCGGGATGCAACCGATGGCCATGCTTCGGATGGTCTGGGTGCAGGCGCTGGAGGCGGAGATGAACAAATCCTCCGGCGAGTTGAATGAGTCCCTTGTAGAAGGTGTAATCAGGCGCATCCCGGCCATCCTTTAACCAGAGATGCTCCAGCACATCATGAGCCTCATAGTAGCGCCGGGAATTGAAACACTCAAAATACCCGAGGTAGCAGGTATCGAAGGATCCGGATGCCTGGCTCGCTTCCAAACCCTGAACAAAAGATTCTATGCGTTCGGATTTTTTCATGCGCTCGACGGGAAGAATCATAGGTGCCTCAGTTAAAAGAGGACCGTGTTTTCCCGGAATAGTTGCGCCCCTTCCAGCTCACGCCAGTACCTTGGCAGAGCCTCCAGCTATTCAGCGCGATCAGCAGAGCGAGGATCACCGCGAACGGATGGGTAGTAAAACCGAGCCATGAGCTACGAAAACGTCTCGTGATCATAAATCGCATTCCCATGATCAGGATCACGGCTAGCCAAGCTACGGAGAGCAAAGACCCGCCCAAAGGAATCAGCAGGAATGGGAGCAGAAAAAGACTGAAAATCACCACTCCGAAGAGAGCAAATCCGACATGAGATTCCTCAAAGACAGGCCTAAGATTCTTGGAGAAACCTTCCCAGAGTTCCGGGAAGCCGGAATACATCCTGCATCTGAGAAGATCGATGCCATCGGCATTAACTAGGCGCATTCCCTCGCCTGTGCGGGCCGCGACCCTGCGGCCGAAGGCGATATCCTCTACCAGATGATCCCTCAACGCCTCATGCCCCCCAAGGTCCTGATAGGAATCGTGACGAAAGAGAAGAAACTGTCCGTTAGCTGCCCCGAGCGCAGCCAACCGCGCCCGTGTGAATCCCCAACGTGCCGCGCGCTCGGGCTTCTCCTGCAAAAGCCGGAGAAGTGGGAAGGGATGGAAGGCCATGAAGAGCAGGTAACCGAGGGGAATCACCAGTTTCTCCGACCAGGTTCCGGTGATCTGATCTGGCCAGAGAGAAAGAAGATCGGCCCTTGTGGAGAGGGCGTGGGCAAGCGCCGCCCGAACGCATCCAGGGGCATGTATAGTGTCTGCATCAGTAAAGAGAAGATGCCTGCTCTCTAAGGACGCAGCCCGTGAAAGCTGATGACAGGCCCAGTTTTTCCCAACCCACTCCTCGGGCAATTCCTCACCACGAAGCAACCTGAGTCGGCTTTCCCGTTCTTCCCTGAATCCAAGTTCCCGGGCAATTGCGGCAGTCAGATCCGTGGAGCGGTCGTCGAGCAGGATTATCTCCCGGACCGGGGGCTCTTGAGCAATCAGGGAAGCAAGGCAGTCGCGGATCCTACGCTCCTCATTCCGAGCCGGCACTAGTACGGAGACATCCTGAATACTGATTTCCCCCATCTTCTCCTTCTCCCCAAACGGAGTCGGCTTCAACCTCCTGAGAAGCCTCATGTTGATAAGGCAATGTGCGAAGCAAAGCGTCAGCAAGGGGAGCAGAAGACCCCAGAGGAACAATTGTGGCAGGAGATGGAGTAACCCCTGCATGGTTTTGCGTGAGGTCGCTAAAAAGACAAGCCTAGTTGTCTCAGTTGTTATTAGAGTCCGCCTTTTTCTTCTTTCTTTGCTGAACAGGCACGACTGAGGGTGAAGGCAAAGGAGAGGCCCCAGAGGCTGCATTGACCACCGGCGGAAGACCCGTAGGAATACTGGGTTCAACGCGGATCTGTTGAAGGCGACGAAGATAGGCTGCGTGCATCGTATCGATCCAATCGGAGATCGAGGGGTCGATCTTCTTCATCCGCTTAGCGAGCAGGTCGTAGTATTCGCGAAGGGTTTCGCGCTTCGTCTCGTCGCTCTTTGCCTTATCGCTCTTGGTGAGAAGGGAAGCAAGAGCCTCCTCCTTGTCGGCCTTCACCTTGGCCGCATAATACTTGGTCTTCTGATCCTGACGCTGTTTCTCCTCATTACCGGCTGCATTAATTGGGGAGGGTTGTGACGGCTCGATCGGAGGCGGGATCAGGGAGTTCGGATCGCTCTGAGGAGGGTTTTGCCCTGGGGAGCCGGCCCCGGAGTTGGCCGCAGGGGCCAGCGGATCAACGGCAGACGGTAAAGGAGCATTTGTTGCAGAGGTGTCTCCATCCACTGGCGCAGGAGCATTGGACGCCGAAACGGCATCGGGGGCTGGAGAAAAAAGAGAGGGAGCACTCGTTGTTGCCTGATCCTGCGCAGAGGCGGCGGTGCCTCCCAGCGTGATCAGTATGCAGAATATGCAGTTAAGGAATCGGTGTTTCATAAGAAGATAGGGCTAAGGGAAAAGCTCTTTGAGAGCCAAGTTCTTGTCAAAGAACCAAAAATGCGAGGTGATGGCAAGATGTGCCGAGCATGAACGTGAAGCAGCCCCTTTCCTCCATCGCAACATCGCATGAAAAACCGTGCCTTCCGGAGATTGCGACGAAACTCCGGACGAGGAACGGCTTTGTCTGGCTGGACTCCGCTCTGGATAGCTCGCTGGAGAGCTCAAAGGAAATGTCCCTGCTGGCATCAGATCCCGACTTGGTCCTTGAGGGAGAGGCCTCCGACTGGAACCTTATTGAAAAGGAGCTCTCGGCAAGAAAGCGGCCGTCCGCAAAAATCGGGGCACCTGATGGGGCTGCCATCGGTTACTTCCGCTTCGACGGGTCCTTCCGCTTCGGTTTTTACGATGCCCCGCAGATCCTATCTAAGGGAACAATGAGGAGCGAAAACTCTGGCGAGCCAACCTCCATACAGATCCCTCCCGCTCAACTTCCGATCGTGGACTTCCAGCCTGATACGGGGAGGGAATCTTATCTTGGGATGGTATCCCGGGCCCGCGAATACATTGCCGCTGGAGACATCTACCAGGTCTGCCTTTCTCATAGTTTCTCCGCTCCGTTTGGAGGTGATCCCTGGCCTCTCTATCTGGCGCTGCGCGAGGCATCCCCTGCTCCTCACTCAGCCTACCTACGACTTGGAGACGAGGCGGTCCTCTCCAGCTCCCCCGAATGCTTCCTCAAGATCAGCGGACGTACAATCTCAACCCGCCCTATCAAGGGAACAAGACCCCGACGTGATGCGATCCCAGCCGATGAACGCGAGGCCTTGGAGCTTAAATCCTCCCCTAAGGAGCTTGCTGAGCTGATCATGATTACTGACCTGGAGCGCAATGATCTGGGAAGCATCTGCGAATACGGCAGTGTGATAACATCTCGGATCGCCGAGCTGGAGCGCTACGCGCAGGTCTTCCACCTCGTCTCGACTGTCGAAGGTAAGCTTCGGAAGGGCGTCTCGCAGGTCGCCTCGGTGGCAGCCTGCTTCCCCGGAGGATCGATTTCAGGAGCTCCAAAAAAAAGAGCCCTAGAGATTATCAGTGAACTGGAGCCGACACCTCGCGGTCTTTTCACGGGAGCCATCGGCTACTTCGGCTACAATGGGGAGAGCCAGTTCAGCATAGCGATCCGCACGGTTGTGATCCGCGATGGAGAGGCCTCCTTTCATGTTGGCGCGGGCATCACAGCCGACTCCGATCCGGAAAAGGAATGGGAGGAGACCCTCCATAAGGCTGCTGGCATCCTTATGGCGGCAAAGGCCAATAATAAGTAGGGATCAAAAACGCGACCAGCCTCAGCCGTCAAGTGCCAGGCAGCCATCGGCAGGAAAAAAGGCCCGGAAGTTTCCTCCCGGGCCTTTGATTGAAAAAGTCCCCATTTTCAGGGACTGGGTGAAGATTTAGAAAACTTAGCGGTAGTCCTGACG